>NZ_CBFFRK010000215.1:0-2671 GCF_965644245.1 Erwinia sp. V71 | reverse complement strand
TCCCGGCTGATCGAAGAGATGCGAAACTGTGATCGAACTTCGATGCCAATCCGTGATCGTTCAGAGCGGAATACGCAGTGAAGCCGATGAACAGTGGTCATATGTCCGCTGTAAAGGCAATCAACGCTGGCTGTTTTATGCCTATGACCGCATCCGAAAGCGCGTCATCGCCCATGTATTTGGCCCACGAAATGCGCTGACATTAAAGCGTCTTCTGGTTTTGCTGAGCCAGTTTAGCATTGCCTTCTACATGACCGATGCCTGGCCGGTATACCGAACTTTATTGTCCTCAACCAGTCATGTTATCAGCAAGAAATACACCCAGCGGATAGAGCGACATAATCTGAACCTGCGGACACATCTTAAGCGGCTTACCCGCAAAACCATATGCTTCTCAAAGTCTGAAGAGATGCACGACAAGATCATCGGCTGGTATCTGACAATCAACCACTACCACTAAATCTGCGTCACGACCCGCATTTGGATGCCGGGCTTATCGTTAAATTAGGGCTGAATCGTAATACCAGAACGTTGAATGTATTCATCAACGCGATCGCCAATGTTTACAATTTTGGCAAAATTCACATCTGCCGATGACACGTATAGATCAGTTGCGGATGCAGGCATAGGCAAGGTTGCACGATGACCATCGACGGAACCAGGGTTTTTCTATCAACAAACGAAGAACCATAGCGAATGACCTGATTCTACTTATCACCTCCGTTAAAAATGGGGGGATTACCATCTATCAGGCTGAATTCGTCAAGTGGACGTCTGACTGTGATTTCATGAAGTAAAAAACTGTTATACGTCGCCACATCCTGTTACATAGCAAGCCGTGTCGGCTGGGGTACTCGCAGCAGCCGACACAGGCGTGAACCAGATCACGTCCCAGAATAGGGGCAATGTAGGGCGGGGGCCACGCCACCGGTTTTCAGACCGTTTCCGGGTAGCTGCACTGCAGGCCAACTACCCGGGGGTGGCACTTCAGGCCCCGACTTTTTTAGGAGCAATGCTTTAACGGCAGGCCTTTAACCAAATAATTTACCTTTCAGCAGATTAAGCCCTGCGGAAACCAGATCACCCTGAGCCGCCGTTTCACCCTGTGGCGAGAGACCATCGACGATTTTTGGCAGATATTCAGAAATCAGTGCCGAAGCAGTTTGCGAATCGATGCCCAGTTTCGCCCCGAGCTCCTGAAGTGCAGGCGAACCGAATACCGAAGTGATCTGCTCGCTGCTCACCGCCATGTTACTCTGCTGGCTAATCCATGATTCGACGATTTCACCTAAGCCACCATTGCGGAATTTTTCCATAATGCCCTGAATCCCGCCCTGCTGCTCAATCCAGGTCATGATCGTCTGAAGCTGTTCAGCTTTACCTGGCTGCCCGTCAGACATGCCGCCAATTATATCTAATAATCCCATTACAGACTCCTTAAAAATATTGCTGATACACCCGGATTCACGGCTTACCTGCAGGAATAATCAGCACCTGCCCCGGATAGATTTTATCGGGATGTGTCAGCATCGGTTTATTGGCTTCAAAAATACGCTGATAGTCACTGGCTGTGCCATACATTGCTTTCGCAATGGCGCTCAGGGTGTCACCGGATTTCACCGTGTAATAGCGGCTTTCTGCTCCGCTTTGCGTGACAGTAACGCTGTCATTGACCTGCCCGACTCCTGCCACGTTACCTACGGCCACCAGAATTTTTTCCTTATCTTCCTGTGAGCCGACATCGCCGGTTACCGTCGCGCTACCATCTTCCGCCACGGCAATACTGACGTTCTCAGCTCCGGGAAGGTTAAGACTACCAATGTGTTTTTTCAGCTTTTCAGCCTGATCTTCTTTACTTCCGCCAGAAACGGCACCCAGAATTTTCTCGCCAGCCTCTTTCACAAAACTTAATAATCCCATTTTTCATTACCTCTGTTACTGTTCATGATGAATAACTTAATCATGAACCGGTAAAAATAGCGTATAAATGCTAGGTATCTGAGGAAGCGGCAATTTCCGACGTCTGAGCAGTTGCATCTGTAATGTCGCGAAATACACACCAGCCTGCTGCAGCCAAAATCATCCGCCAGTATCTGCCGGCGGCTTCCGGGCAGTAAATTATGTTACCCGGTTACTTTCTTTTTAAGTGATTCAGCCCCTTCCTTGGTTTTGTTCCATCCCTTCTCCGCCCCTTCTTTGGTTGCATCCCAGCCTTTTTCGGTGCCCTCTTTGGTTTTATGCCAGGCTTTCTGGGTACCTTCGCTGATTTTGCTGCCGGTGGTGTTGCTTTCTCCTTCCGCAGCATGTTTTGCTTTCAGTTTCAGCTCTTCACCTTCATTCTGCGCCTGATGCAGTTTCTCCTTTGCGGTGTTCGCGCTCTCGTTTGCTGTAGCGACCGTTTCGTCAGTAGCATGGGTGGTAGTGGCGAGCACTGGAGTGGCCAGCAGAAATGCAGAGAATGCGATGGCTGTCTTTTTCATACAAAATCCTCGTTAAGGTTATAAGTCCTGACTTCACAGACAAGCATGGCATGTAAATTGAAAAATGCTTTAAGAATTCGCCTTGAATACTGGATTGGCCCCTATATTTCTAGACGGCGGATTCAAGTTCGAAGTGCAACGCTAAGCCGCCTGTCTTAACTCTGCAAAGACCACTGAAGGCTGCCGGAACC
>NZ_CBFFRK010000214.1:0-2755 GCF_965644245.1 Erwinia sp. V71 | reverse complement strand
AATACAGCTCAGCTAAGGTAAGGCTAATACAGCTAAGGACTCCACTGAACCCCACCGATTAAATCGCACCTTCCTTAGGCGATGACGTGTTTATTGGCCCCTTTGTAGAGATACAAAAAGGATGTGTTATAGGCAAATGAACAAAAATTCAGTCTCACACCTTCATCTGCGAGAACGTTACGTTCGGTGACGACTGCTTCATAGGTCATGGCGTTACCTTTGCTAACGACCTTTTCAAAAGTGGCAGACCTGATTCATCTTCTGAAAACTGGATTCACATTGTATTAGGCAATGCCGTCACTATCGGAAGCGGAGCGACAATCCTTACACCAGAAATCTGCAGTGGGGCGGTTATTGGCGCGGGTAGCGTTGTAATCAGCCCGATACTAGTTAAAGGAATTTATGCAGGTAATCCGGCTAGGCTTTTGAGAACACTTTAGTCGTTCCGTCTGCTCCTCGCTCTTGAGGGACAACCATACTCAAATCTCCCACATTGCAGGAGATTTTAAGTATGAAAACGTCACCGTGGAACAAAGATCGTATCATCGGTCAAAAAAGGCCACTTCAGATATCTCATATCTGGGGAATCCGAATCAGACTTGAACTGGAAGATAAAACACGCGATCTAGCTCTGTTCAACCTGGCTTTGGACAGTAAGCTACGGGGCTGTGATCTGGTCAAACTCAAAGTATCAGATGTTGCATATGGCAATTCTGTTTCAAGCAGAGCAACGGTGTTGCAACAGAAAACCGGTAGCCCTGTCCAATTTGAGATAACTAAAGGGACAAGAGAAGCTGTTACTGCATTGATAAAACGTGGCAATTTGCACAGTAAAGACTTTCTGTTCCGGTCTCGGGTCGGTACTTGCCAACACATATCAACCCGGCAATACAACCGAATTTTTCATGGGTGGATAGCAAAGCTTGGTCTCGAAGATTCGCTTTACAGCACGCATTCCATGAGAAGAACAAAACCTTACCTGATCTACAAGAAAACCAAGAATCTTCGTGTGATTCAACTCTTGTTAGGCCATAAGAAACTGGAGAGTACGGTTCGCTATCTGGGGATTGAAGTCGATGATGCGTTGGAGATCTCTGAGTCGATTGAAGTCTAAGGTTGTCAGGGCTGCAACAGCAGCCCTGTGCCAAAAGCAGTCGTTTTGCGATAAAAAATCTGCCAACTAATGGTCGACAGATAGGTTGATTATACTAGTTACTTACTGCACCGCCCATAGCAACTATGCCAATCCGGTTAGCTAGCTTAGATAATGAGCAGCCGCTCCCTTTACTCTCTAAGGCGCAAGTTCACTTTATTTAGTGCTCTCGTCCTGTTTAACCAGAGCAAAACTCCGACAGCTCCCAGACTGAACAGCGACATACTATAAAGTGCATAAAATGCGCCGAAGTATTGCGCCATTGCACTGGTTATACCGGTGAAAACAGTGGCGGTCATTACCTGCACACGCCATGACATCGCACTGGCTTTTGCAACCTGTGTCTGCGGGAAGTTCCTCAAAATACCAAACGTACCCAAAGCAAATACAATATTCGATGTCATATGCGCACTGAAGATAAGAACCAGTCCGGTATAGGGATATCCGGCAGATAGCGGTAATAAAAAATAGCTTCCAATAAATAAACTCAGACAGGTCAGCAACAACCTGTTATTAACGGCATACTGCTGCAATTTACTGGCATCAAGCATCAGCGGCCCGCAGAGCTGTCCAAGACTTCGTGCAAAGAGTAGCTGCAAGGCCAGTCCGGCAGAATCTTCAGGTCTTATTTCCTGTGCCAGTGCAGGTAAAAGCGCCATCGCGGGAGATCCCACAGCGGCAAGCGCCGGTAACAGCAAAATGCTTCTTTTTTGCAAGGGTGATATGACGCGCCAGAGGGATTCCTGTCTGACCGGCGTAACCTCTGTTGGCCAACCTTCTGCTCCACAAAAAGCAGCGGCAGACATCATAAGCAGAATCGTAGAAGCCGTAAAACTAAGGGCATCAATGGAAAGCAGATGCTGCGGAGCAATCAGGTCAAACAGAAGAACACCCAGTCCGGTCCCCAACAACACCTGTGAGGCAAAAATGATGGTTTCCATAGCCGTTGCAGCTGGGAGTTCATCATGGCGCAATCCACGTTTGAACAACAACGTCAGCGCCGGGTAACTTATGCCGCTGAGCAGAGCCTCGATACACTGCGCGACCAGTAGCGCCGGCACGTTATGATACAGCAAACCATACAAGGGAAAAACAAGCGCAAGCAGACCAGATATCTCGGTAAAAATCAGGATTCGAAGTGGTGACGTCTTCTTACACAGTATCTCGCCCCAGATGCTGCCAATAAAGCTGGGCAGCATCGACAACATATACACGGTGGTAAGTGTCGCAGGAGAAGCATGCCAGTGTAAGAGCTGACCGAAAATAATGACCTGAGTAAGCCCATTGCCCAGCGATGACAGGATATAGGCAACCCCAAGGAAACGAAGCCAGCGATGGTTTCGAAGCGCATCAATAAGCGCAAACAGTAACATGTTCATACAGAAAGATTCTCATCTTAAATAACAGAAGCCCACGCAGCCAACGGCAACGCGGAAAATAAGCACTGTTAAAAGAGAAAATCTTTACATCGGGAACGGTACCCTACTTGAAATCGATACAAAACTTTAGCATATAAAAAAAGGGAAAGTCGCGAATTCAGATAATAAGTGCAACGCTTGGTCATGTGGATGGAGGGACGGTTAGCTACCGATAAGCTATCCT
>NZ_CBFFRK010000213.1:0-2763 GCF_965644245.1 Erwinia sp. V71 | reverse complement strand
TACAGCTCAGCTAAGGTAAGGCTAATACAGCTAAGGACTCCACTGAACCCCACCGATTAAATCGCACCTTCCCTAAATCAGAAACACTACTAATGACTGTGCAATAGTCGATGACAGTTAGGATGTAACATCATTAAGTTATCGATTTCGTCACCACCACCGTCTACTCGTCTGATAATGTGATGGACATCCCAATCCTCATTATCTCTGAATATCTGGTGGCAGATCGGACACCGATGGCCTTGTTGCTCCCAAATCAATCTCAGTTTTCCTCGCTGCATTTTACCTTCTTTCCAGCGCTTAACCTGCCGCTGTTCGAAGTACAACTCGTCAACCGGATCATATGGATTAGCCTCAGACCTGATTTTAATGTGACGTTTTATAGGGATATCTTTGCAGGAGAACAGCCTTTGCAGGCCGTTATCCGCATCGACACTCTGGAATACCCAGTTTTCGCTACCTACAGAGTGAAAATACTTCTGTTTCACCCAGTACTTGTTGCGATTACCGTGCCGACGGCATGACCAGCGCCAGAGCAACTTCCAGACGCGATAGTCGATATAGCTAAACGTTTCTTTGGCGACAATATGACGATGATAATTTGCCCAACCCCGAAGTACCGGATTAAGTTGCCTTATCAGATCACCTTGTTTTGATGCCGCATTGCGCTTCACTATTTGCCGGACTTTCTGGAGGTGGTTACGCAATCCCTTAGCAGCAGGCTTTATCAGCATCTTGCCATGGTACTTGCGCACGTTCTGCCCCAGAAAATCAAACCCTTCGGAGATATGCGTTATCACCGTTTTTTCGGGTGATAATTGCAACCCCCGTTCCGCCATAAAGGCTTCAACGAGGGGTTTGACTTCATCTTCCAGCAACTCTTTAGAGATACCCGTAATGATAAAATCATCTGCGTAACGCACATAATTGACCTTGGTTTTGTAGCTGGCTTTGGTGTTTTTCTTCCCGAAATGGGTTTCTAACACCGCTTCCAGCCCGTCCAGTGCCATATTCGCCAGTACCGGAGAAACAATGCCCCCCTGTGGTGTACCAGCCTCCGTCGGGTGTAACCGACCGGATTCCATGAATCCCGTTTTAAGCCATTTCCCGAGTACCTGTTTATCCAACGGAATGTTAGCAAGTAACCAGTCATGACTGATATTGTCAAAACACCCTTTTATATCGCCTTCCAATACCCATTCAGCAGAGCTTTTACGACTGAGATTAACAAAACATTGCTCAATCGCATCTGCTGCTGAACGAGCCGGACGGAAGCCATAGCTGTTGCGATCGGCCGTTGTTTCCGAGACGGGGTCAAGTGCCAGCAGGTATAACGCCTGCATCGCTCTGTCTTTCATCGTCGGTATACCCAGAGGACGGCGTTTGCCGTTGCTCTTGGGAATGTAAACACGCCTTAACGGAGACGGTTTGTAACCCGTCCGTTTTAGCTGGCCTATCGCCTGCTACTTACTTCCGGGAGTGTTCCACAACTGGCGATCCACTCCGGCTGTCTTTTTGCCTCGATTTTCGGTAACTCGCCTGACAGCCAGTGCTTTAGCTGCAAACGAGCGCGTCAGCATCCTTTGCAGGGCTTTCACCCTACGCCAGCGCTTCTGCTCCGTTGCCTTTGCGATTCGTATCTGTAGCCCTCTGACCTGACGGTGTACCTGACGCCAGTTAATCTGGTGCCAATTTTCCGCCCTGCCGGAAAGCGCAGGTACTTTTATCAACGTACTCAACTTGCTACCCTCCTCAGTGCTTTGGTTAGAAAGCCCCGAGCGAATAGCAGACGGACAACCCCCTTACGGGAGTTATCTTATGCTCCCGCAAGGGTCTGGTTAGGGTGGGTATGAACCACCTTAGCCAGCTTTCTGCCACGTTAGATTGCTTTACAGTACTGCACACAATTAAAGACCAGTCGGAAGTCTGCCCCGTTTCCGGTGGAGGAACCTTTAACCCCCTATCCATTCCATTACAGAATGGCATTCGCTTTCTCCAACCTCCTCTACCCGCACCCTCAACAGCTTGTCTTGCGACTCACCTGCCACATTGTGGCGAAGATACGGGCTTACCGAGTTCCGTACTCATGACACGAATCACTTAGGTTCTGCCTATACACCGAAGGTCTGTTGGTAACGTATTCCCAGATGTAAAAGGAATAACCGACCTTGTACCTTTTGGTCACAGCATATCAGTAGCTTTTGCTGCTTGCGGCTGACGGTGCTTACGGACAGTTCACTTAACGTTAACCCTATGATCCAGCCTAGCCTCTCATTTGCCTGCTACTGGCAAAATCCACTGCTTATCTCACGATAAAACAGCACCCAAACATCGGGGAGTACATTGTCAGAGCGCTCTCACACCTCACCATTACTGGCGACGCGCTGCTCCTAGGCTACTGCTAGTTACATAACAGGTCTGGCTCTGTATCAAACAGCAATACAGTCAGACAATCATGCGTACAGCTTCACACCGGTAGGTGCTAGCGTACATAACATTAATAAAGACGATGTTTTCCCCGCTACATCACAAGTCAAAACAGCAACTTGCTTCAGCGTGAATCTATTGAGACGTTACAATAGTTATAAAAGTTAATATATTTGATAAATTTCAAATAGTTATAACAGTTAATACATTTGTAAGTTTTAAGGGACTCTGACTATAAAGCCATATCCGGAAGTTAGGACTTCGCGAATTCAGATAATAAGTGCAACGCTCGGACATGATTGTGGAGAGTGTAGGAGGAAGGGTTAACTACCGATA
>NZ_CBFFRK010000212.1:0-2834 GCF_965644245.1 Erwinia sp. V71 | reverse complement strand
GTTGTAAGTGTCTACCATGTCCCCGAACAAGTGTTCACTGTGTCCCCGGACCGTACACCCACGTTGTGGGGGAGGGGGCTATCAGGCGACACCTTTGCGATTTACAACACCTTCAGCCACTTGCAACTGCCTCTGCGACTTTCAAACCCTCTGTCGCTTACAACGACTTCAGCCGCTTACAACCATTTCTGCCGCTTACAACCACTTCTGTCGCAACACACTTCCCAGTTTTTCCGGCGCCAGCGAGCGTGAAAACAGCCAGCCCTGAAACCGATTACACCCCATATCAGAAAGCGTGGTGAACTGTTGTGAGTTTTCCACCCCTTCGGCCACAATACTGATCCCCAGCGCCTGACACATCGCCACAATGCCGCGAATCGTCAGCAGAAACTCCTCATTCTGCGCCATCTGAAACACAAACGAGCGATCAATCTTAACCTCATCAATCGCCAGCTGGCGCAAACCGGTCAGCGACGCCATACCGGTGCCAAAGTTATCCAGCGCGATTTTGATTTTCATCGCTTTCAGCGCCTGCAGCTTACGCTGGGTATCCACCAGATTGTCGGCCAGCACAATTTCCGGCACTTCAAAAATCAGCTGCTGTGGATCAACTCCGCTTTGCACCACAATTCGCTCGACGGTTTGCAGAAAATCAGCGCGTTTTAACTGGCGCGGGCTGATATTGATCGATATCTGCATCTTCTCCAGCTGTGGCTGGTTGCGCCAGACGCGTAACTGTTCGCAGGCCTGCTCAAGCACCCACTCGCTGATATTGAGTATCAGCCCGGAGTTTTCCGCCACCGGAATAAAGGTCGCCGGGGAGATGTCACGGCCATCTGGCGTGGTCCAGCGCAGCAGTGCTTCCAGGCTGGTGGCTTCGCCGCCAGATGAGTATTGTGGCTGGTACTCCAGATACAGCTCGCCTTTATCCAGCGCACGGCGCAGACCGCTCTCGATGGTGTCGCGCTGGCTCTGATCTTCATGCAGACGCGGCGACCAGAACATCCATTTACGATGGTTCTTCTTCGAATAATACTGCGCCATATCAGCCTTATGCAGCATATCGGCAATCGGCGTCTGGTCGTCGTTAAACAGATAGATACCCATGCTGCTGGTGACATTGATAACATTGTTATCCAGCGGCATATCGCGGCAGATATTATCCAGCAGACGGGTAGCCAGCACCGTTACACGCTCTTTGGCATCGTGAAAGCTGGTGCTCAGATGCGTTGCCAGCAGGGCGAACTCATCGCCGCCCAGCCGCGCCAGCGCATCGTGGCCGCGAATGGTATTACGCAGGCGCAGCGCCACCTCTTTTAACAGCGTGTCGCCGGCGGCGTGACCAAGGGTATCATTGACCTCTTTAAAACGACTTAAATCGAGATAAATCAGCGCCATATACTCGCCACCTGCCGCGCGCCTGTTCCACTTTGTCATAAAAGCGCGGGCGGTTATCCAACTGAGTCAGCGGGTCCTGCCAGGCCAGCTGGTGCATCTCCAGTTCCAGCCGTTTTTTCTCGGTAATCTCTTTCACTTTGCCCAGCATCTCTACCGGCACGCCGTCGTCATTAAAGCGCACCACTTTGCCGTGGTTCTGTATCCACAGCAGTTTTTGCTCCGCATTAATCAGGCGAAATTCGCAGCTGAAAACCGGGGTTTCACCACGCAGGTGCTGCTGCAGCGCCTGCATCACCTGACGGCTGTCCTCGGGATGGATCAGGCCGAAGATATCACTTTCGTGGTGTTGCAGGGCATCGTCCTGCAGGCCAAAGATGCGGCTCCAGCAGTGGCTGTGTGAGATCTGCCCGCTGGGAATATCCCACAGCCAGAACCCTTCATCGGTAATCTCCAGTGTCTGCTCCAGACGACGGCGCAGGTGCGACTCTTCACGCTGGGCAGTCAGCTCGGCGCTGATATCGGTGCCGATAAACAGCCGTCCGGTGGCATGCTCGTGTCCCTCACTGTTGACACTGTGCGCACGAATATAACGTGGATGCTGATCATCATTAATCTCCAGGACCGACTGCTGGCAGCTGAGCGCGCTGGTCAGCTGCTCAGTGGCAATCAAACGATGATAGAGCATCTCACCATGATGATTGGCGAATGAGAGGCGATGTTGATCATCAGCGACAAAAATAGCATTGGCGCTGTGCTCAATAATCTGTTCAAAAACAGGCAAACTCTCTTCTGGAAAACGGTATCGTTGCATGTTAAAAACCACAGTGACCTGGTTGGACTGATAAAAAGGACCGTGTGTTTTTTGTGCTGGTATCAGGTTTAATTCCCGAAGGGTTCATTGCTGTGTGTAACCCTGACTGATAAATAACAAAACACACTATCTTATGCTTAAAAATGCTTAATCCATCCCATGTTTATTATCTGCAATCCGTTATTGCAGCGCGTGACGCGGTTTTTATTATGTAACTCGTTGATAATTTTGTTTAATACGGTAACGTACTTGTCAGCGATAACACCGGAACACCCGGTAAATACCGTACTGCAGTATCAGTGAAAGCAAATTGACAGGTTATTCTCTGGTGGTTTCATGTTAAAATCCGCCAAAAGATTGAACTGTCATTTACCATCATTAACCGATAGTTTGCGACGGTTCTGAATAAGCTAGCGTAAATTTGACTTTTTTTATCTGCACAATAAGACACAGTTTGTTGTGCAATTCAGCGCATCAGATTTTACAACCTGTCGTTTCATCTGATTGACTCTTCGCCTGTTAAGGCGGTTATTTAAACCTGATGTTTGCTTGTTCGCGAATTCAGATAATAAGTGCAACGCTTGGTCATGTGGATGGAGGGACGGTTAGCTACCGATAAGCTATC
>NZ_CBFFRK010000211.1:0-2926 GCF_965644245.1 Erwinia sp. V71 | reverse complement strand
TCCGGCAGCCTTCAGTGGTCTTTGCAGAGTTAAGACAGGCGGCTTAGCGTTGCACTTCGAACTTGAATCCGCCGAGAGCCTCTAACTGCAATACCCCCAGTAAAATCACCAACCAGCCTCTCCAGTAAGGCTGGCCGACTAGGTTTAATTAAACAGGTATAATGAGCAACTCACTCTCCATTACCCCGGTTGATCTTCGCATAGTCAAACGGCGTAATCCCCTTCTCCCGGTTTGCATCCAAAAAATCCGCCCACCACTGCAACATCAGCTTGCGTTCATCCAGATGTTCCGCTTTATGGATATACGCCGCCCGCACCGAATTGCGTTCCATATGGCTCATCTGCCGCTCCACCGCATCCTTCGACCATAGCCCTGACTCAATTAACGAACTACAGGCCATTGTGCGGAAGCCGTGGCCGCAAACCTCGACCTTAGTATCATATCCCATCACCCGTAGCGCACTGTTTACGGTGTTTTCACTCATTGGTTTACGCGGATCATGATCGCCAATAAAAATCAGCTCATGCTTATCACCACAAAACTGTTTTATCTGCTTCAGGATCGCCTGTGCCTGCTTTGAAAGCGGCACCAGATGAGGTGTACGCATCTTTGATCCTCGCTGAGAATGTTTCACGCCGGGAATAGGCTCTCGCTCAGGCGGAATGGTCCACATTGACGTTTCAAAATCGATCTCTGACCAGCGAGCAAAACGTAGCTCACTGGATCGAATAAAGATAAGCAGAGTGAGTTCCGTTGCCCAGCGGGTTAGTGGCCTGCCGGTATAGCCGTCTATTTTCTGGAGCAATTCAGGGATGCGCTTTAATTCCAGAGCCGGACGATGCTGTCGATTGCTGGAAGCAACCGCCCCCGCCATCTCTTGCGCCGGGTTATAATCAATTAGACCGCTTTGCACCGCATAACGCATGATGGCCGTGGTGCGCTGTTGAAGACGGGAAGCCACCTCAAGACGTCCAGATGTCTCTACGGCTTTGATGGGAATTAACAGATCGCGAGTACCCAATTCAGCAATGTTGCGAGAACCAATTGCCGGAAAGATATTGTCCTCCAGGCTCTTTTTTACGCGATTAGCATGATCTTCCGACCATTTCTGATTGGTAATGAGCCACTCTCTGGCAACCTTCTCGAAAGTAATAATCTCTTTCGCCTGCTCTTCTTTCACAGCACGTTTATGCTCACGAGGATCGATACCAGCAGCTACCAGCTTTCTGGCTTCTTCCCTTTTCTTCCTGGCATCCGCCAGCGAAACATCCGGGTAAACGCCGAACGCCATCAAATGTTGTTTACCACCAAAACGGAAACGAAATCGCCAATACTTGGAACCGTTAGGTTTTACAAGTAAGAACATGCCGTCGCCGTCAACAAGTGAATACTCTTTCTCCTCAGGTTATGCAGAACGAACTTTAGTATCCGTTAGGGCCATAATGGTCCTCCTTCCATTGGTATCTCGTGAGTATACAAGCAATATCGAATCGGCAAATATACTCATTAGTATACTCACAAGCTTGTTGATGTGGGTTGACTCAGGTTGACTTCAGTTGAGGAGAAAAGCTGGAAAAGCCTTGTGTAGCGCGGGTTTCAGGCATAAAAAAAGACCTCAATTGAGGTCCATTTACATGCTTTTGGTGCCGAAGGCCGGACTCGAACCGGCACGTATCTCTACGGTTGATTTTGAATCAACTGCGTCTACCGATTTCGCCACTTCGGCACTGAAGAGGTATGCGGAAAACGTTGAGGATTATACCGTTACACCAGACCCGCGCAACCCCAATCCTCCGCGATGCGATCTGAGTGCTGAAAAAAACAGCGCAACCCGCCGGAGCATCACTCCCAGATTCCTCCCAATCCCCCCTCCACACTCCATTCCCCACCAGCACAACCCTGCCAACTCTGCTAAAGTCCGCACTAAGCACCACCAGACGATGCCGACCCCAAATCCCGGCACCGCTGCGCAACCAAAGCATCACAGAACCAGAACCAACAGAGGTCATCCATGAAGCACACCACCCAGCGCCTGCTGCTCGCTATCAGCCTGTCATCCGCCTTAGTCGCTGCCAGCGCCTCTGCCGCCAGCTGGCAGGAACAGCTTAACAGCGCCGCTACCCAACTCAGTCAGCAGAACAGCAACACCACCAACGCCAGCAACAGCCAAAGCGGTCTCTCGCTCTCCTCGCTCGGCGGTCTGCTGAACGGTGGCAGCCAGAACGTCAGCGCCAACACCATGAGCAATGCGGCGGGTGTGATGGAGTACTGCTTTAAAAACAACGTTATCGATAACAACGTGGCGTCGGTGAAAAACTCGGTGCTCAGCAAACTCGGCCTGACCACGCCGGAAGAGAAGAAACAGCAGACGGATTATCAGCAGGGTCTGATGGGCTTACTGAACACCAGCAACGGTCAGCAGCTGAATCTGAAAGCGCTGGGCGATACCGAGATCGGCAAGAAGGTGAAAACCAAAGCCTGTGATGTGGTGCTGAAACAGGGTAAAAACTTTATTTCGTGATGCGGGCAGTGGGTAACTATCACCACAGCCCAATGTTGCCATCCCGCAGCAACGTCTAAGCCTGAAGCCCAGGGAACACGGTCAAAAGAGGAAAGCGTCCCGCGCCAGGACGGCGCGGGCCGAGCCAGGACGGCGCGGGCCGAGCGGGCCAGGGATGGCGAAAGCGACTTTCCGATCTGACCGTGTTTCCTGGGCGGGCACGGGGGAAATCGCGACGGCGGTTTTTGGCGGAATTGAGTGCTGAGTTGCCAGTTCCCCCTCCCCAGCCCTCCCCCACAACGTGGGGGAGGGAGTAGCACAGAGCCGCCAGCTCCCCCACCCCAGCCCTCCCCCACAGTGTGTACGGTCCGGGGACACAGTGAACACTTGTTCGGGGACATGGTAGACACTTACAACTAAGGCAT
>NZ_CBFFRK010000210.1:0-3111 GCF_965644245.1 Erwinia sp. V71 | reverse complement strand
ATTCAGGCAACCGTCTGTGGTGTTTGCAGAGCTAAGATTGGCGGCTTAGCGTTGCACTTCGGAGTTGAATCCGCCTAATTCCTGTTATGATACTGAATGTATTGAAAATGGTTGCCAGTACTGAGTAGATGTTAATCATAATAATCTCCTTTTTTATAAAACAAATATCGTAACATTATATATTTATCAAATTTATTTTCATGGGTGTGAAAAATATCAATAATTTATTTTATATTCTGCATTGACATAAAATACATAAGTGTTATTACGTTATTGTTGTAATCATTATTTTTACTTCACCGTTCAGCCCCTTTTTTTAAAGGGGCCTTTTTATTGACAATTTTTAATAATGGGTTATTTACGGATGTGAACGGTAAATAAAAGGAGATAATAATGATTAGAAGTAAAAAAGGAATCTCATTGCTTGAATTAATTCTGGTGTTAGGTGTGGCATCCGCTATTTCATTTATGAAGTTTCAGGATCTGAAACAGGAACAGGAAAATACGCAGGCCAAAATAGCAGGAGAACAAATCAGGCAGCTTGGCGAGGCGGTTAATGGCTATATCAGTATCCGTTACGATAAGCTATCCACGTTGACGGTATCGGCTGGAACAGGCACAGATCCGGGGCCAAGAACATGTTCGGGTTCGGTTTGTACCATTACTTACCAGACGCTGATTAATGAGGGGCTGTTGCCAACCTCTTTTACTGGCGTGAACGTGAATAAATCTGCCTATACCATTTTATTGAAACGAGAGGGTACAGCGCCAAACTATGTGATCAATGGATTAATCACCACGAAGACCTCATGGACAGAAGGAAACAGAGTTCGTTACGATCTGCTCGGTAAAGCTATGCAGACTGCGGGTGTTGACAGTGGCATGAGCAAACTTACTAACCAGATCTCAGGTTATAGCGGTTTGTGGTCTGAAACGACATCGGGATTTTCCAGCATCAACAACGTGGGTCTGCTTGGCTATCGTGTTGGTTATAACAGTGCTATGTACTCGGTTTATCTGCGTCGTGATGGCACATTACCCATGACGGGCGATCTGAACATGGGAGGTCAAAGCATTAACAACGCCAAAGACATTACCGCGTCAGGTGATGTCAACGCAGTTTCATTCAATGGTTCCTATGGACGCTTTGCCAAGAACGTTAGCGTTTCAGAAGATTTAACGGTGACGGGCTTCTCCACCTTTGGCAAAAACGTATCAATGAATAGCTATCTGACCGTTAAGAATGGCGTGGATTCAGATAGCTATGTAGCGGCTAAAACCAATAGCAGCCGCCTTCAAATCGGTGGGGGCGGTTCCAGTAATCAGAATGCGGTGCTGATCAACGTGGCAGGCGGGGCGGGTGATGGTTATCTCTCCCTTAATGGTGATAACAACTCATCGGTTAAGCTTGATGTATGGGGTAGTCAGAGGATCCGTGGTGATCTGACGTTATCTGCGTCAAATGATGGTAAAACTACGGGTGCTATTTCTGCTACAGGTAATATTACTGCTTCGGGAACGGTTTCAGGGCAGTATTTTCAGCCCACGTCCACATCAGTTGCGGGAACGGCTTGTGCTTCGAATGGTTTAATGAGTAAAAATAATGAAGGACTAATTCTATCGTGCCAGAACGGTATATGGAGAAATGCGTTTAATACGTCAGAGGTGTATTACTCTCCTGATGGCGGTAATACAGCATGGTTGGGACAAAATCTTGGTCAGCATAATTTTTGTGCATTGAGATCTGTCAGTATTCCAGTTATTGCTGATAGGAGTGGTGGAACGCAATGTTCATTGAGTCAGGATACTGATGGAAACTGGTTGTTAAAGCAAACGTCAGGATATTCCATTGTGGTGTGTAGGGCTGTCTGCTTTTAATGGAAAAACATGCGTTTCTGTAATTTAATATGTTTTTACTACCCAAGTTATTAATGTCGATTATCAGTCGATGGTTTTTAAAGTGGTACGTAATCCACCAACGGAAATACGAGATTTAATATACGTAATTCATGCTGAAAGACGAGTCAACTTTCTTTATATAGTGGTGGGGTAATTAAATGGCCTCTAATAAATTAATAGATTATATATGCACTCTTAACATATCTAACCACTTATATGTGAGCGGTTAGATTATAAAATAAATAACGCCTGTGTTTACCAACGCAGCGTCAGATCATGTTGTTCAAGAGATTTAAAGAAAACTATTTCCTGCCAAAACTAACCTCAACAACATTATCAGGGGCGTCATTGTTGGACGGAATGATCTCATACTCAATAAAATCACCCCATTTCAGAAACAGATTCCGTAGCTTCTCTGCTTGCTGGCCGACTTGATAGGTTCTGATCAATCGATCCTTGGGGACATGGTTCAGCAGTAGCTCAATCAACCGTTCAGGTGCGTCCAGATACTCAGCACAACCTGTTGCAACACTGCGGCGTAGGTCGTGTGGTGAGAAGGGGGCTGCTTCTGCCATATACTTTGTTCTTAAACGTTCAAGCGCACGAGTTATGGCATCACCCGTGACGGGAAAACCCGGTTTGCTGAGAGATTCGAATACCCAACCTCCTTCTGAAATAATGCGCTGTGTTTTCAGTATGGATAGGGCAAGAGGGTGCAGGGTCACAATATGGCTTTTACCATTTTTGGTTTCCGGTATCGTCCAGCGGTCACCATTAATTTGCTCCCAACGCATATTCACTGCTTCTGAACGCCGCACACCCGTAAGAATAATCACGCGCAGTGCATTGGCGATAGCCTGGGAAAGGATGACGCTGGATGCAATACCCCGACCTCCTGATGCAACACCACCACCGCCGAATCCGGCTTCGTCCAGTGCTTTCCACAGCATTTGCAGCTCATCTTGTGGCAACCATCGTTCTCTTGGTTTACCCATTGAGGCACCAAACATGGCTGGTTTGAGTAAGCGTGCCGGGTTGTGGTCAATCAACCCCTGTAACGCAGCGTGGTCAAGCGTCATATTCAGAAGAATAAGCCCTTTGCGAACACCTTCGACACTGGTTTTCCTTACCCTTATAAGGAAGGTGCGATTTAATCGTCAATTATGAGAACATAACCCTTTCTTTGACATAGACTTTTCACGATGCCCGCTC
>NZ_CBFFRK010000209.1:0-3135 GCF_965644245.1 Erwinia sp. V71 | reverse complement strand
AGGATAGCTTATCGGTAGCTAACCGTCCCTCCATCCACATGACCAAGCGTTGCACTTATTATCTGAATTCGCGGTTTCTCCCACGACAATATTGATGACGGTTTTGACCTGTTTAACAAAATCGAAGACGGGCCGAACGGTCGCGTGGTGATCGAAAACAGTATCGCGCTGCGTAACCGCAATAATGGTTTCAAGCTCGGCGGTGAAGGGCTACCGGTGGCGCATCAGATTTCCGGCAGCGTGGCGATAGAAAATGGCATGGATGGCTTTACCGATAATTTCAATCCCGGCGAATTGCAGGTGCGCAATAACGTCGCCATCGACAATGTGCGCTTCAATTACCTGTTCCGTCCAGGCCCTTACACCGAAGTGGAGAAGCAGGGCGTACTGGAGGGCAATCGTTCGTTACGTTCACGCGCCGCCGAATACGCGGATGCGGTGACTGGGCGCCTGAAAGATAACCAGTTTCTGACACTGGCGGACAATCCTGACGGGAAAAATGCGTTGTAGACCGCGAGGCAGGCCAGATGTGCCTGCCGTTCGTGCACTTGCATTTATTTGATTTGTGGTTTTGTTAAAGATAAAACGATGTTTTAATTTTATTGTAGATTAACAAGGGAAGGCGTAAACTGAGCAAACACAGGCGGTTCCCTGATTTCCATTTGTGCGCATCGCGCCGATTAGCTAAGGATAATGTTATGATTCTTGAGAATTTTTCACTGCAGGGTAAGGTCGCTGTGGTCACCGGTTGTGATACCGGACTCGGCCAGGGCATGGCGCTGGGTCTGGCGCAGGCAGGTTGCGACATTGTTGGTATCAACGTGGTGGAGCCAGAAGAGACCATCGCGCAGGTCACCGCGCTGGGACGTCGTTTCTTAAGCCTGAGCGCCGATCTGCGCAAACTGGACACCGTGCTTGCGCTGCTGGAGCGTGCGCTGGCCGAGTTCGGTCATATCGATATTCTGGTCAATAATGCCGGTATTATTCGTCGCCAGGACGCCATCGATTTCAGTGAAAAAGACTGGGACGATGTGATGGACCTGAATATTAAAGCGGTGTTCTTTATTTCGCAGGCAGTGGCGAAACAGTTTATTAAACAGGGCAACGGCGGCAAGATCATTAATATCGCCTCCATGTTGTCGTTCCAGGGCGGCATTCGCGTGCCATCGTACACGGCATCGAAAAGTGCGGTGATGGGGGTGACCCGTCTGTTAGCCAACGAGTGGGCGAAACATGGCATCAATGTGAATGCTATCGCACCAGGCTATATGGCAACCAACAATACCCAGCAGCTGCGCGCTGACGAAGCCCGTAGTGCAGAAATTCTCGACCGTATTCCGGCGGGGCGCTGGGGACTGCCAGCCGACCTGATGGGCCCGGCAGTGTTCCTGGCCTCTCCGGCATCAGACTACATCAATGGCTATACGCTGGCGGTGGATGGCGGCTGGCTGGCGCGTTAAGCCGCTAACCGACGACAGGGACGTCGCGGGTATTCAGGGTGTATAGCGCAACGCGTCAATTAAGCGGGCGAACGCCACGGTATGCTGTTTCCGGCTGGGGTAGTAGAGATAGTAACCTGGAAAATAAGGGCACCATTCGTCCAGCACGCTCAGCAATTTGCCACTTTCCAGTAACGTCGTCACGGTATCTTCCGGTACATACGCCAGGCCGAGTCCGGCGAGGGCGGCGTTAATCCGCGGCTGCAGATTGTTAAACGTCAGTTGCCCCTCCAGCCGCACGCGGATCTCCTGCTGATCTCTGGCGAACTCCTAGGCGTACAGGCCACCCAGCGTCGGCAGGCGCATATTAATACAGCGATGCTGCTGCAGCGCGTGTGGCGTTTCCGGTTTGCCATGACGGCGAAAATAGTCGGGCGAACCGACCACCAGCATGCGCATATCCGGGCCGATACGCACCGCCACCATATCTTTCGCCACCTGTTCGCCAAGACGCACACCGGCATCAAAACGGCCACTGACAATATCGGCCAGTGAATTATCGCTAAATACTTCGACATTCACCTGCGGGTACTGCGGCAGGAATTTCTCCAGCGCAGGCCATAACACTGACTGCAACGCATGTTCACCGGCGTTGATGCGGATATTACCGGCCGGTTTATCGCGCAGATCGTTAAGTGCGATCAGCTGGTCTTCAATGCTGGTAAAGTGCGGAGAGATGGCGTTAATCAGCTGCTCACCCGCTTCGGTGGGGGCGACACTACGGGTGGTGCGGGTCAGCAGGCGCATCGCCAGCCGTTCTTCGAGGCTGCGAATGGAATGGCTGAGCGCCGATTGTGAGACGCCCAGCTTTGCCGCGGCTTTAGTGAAGCTGCGCTCACGCGCCACCACCAGTAATGAAATCAGATCATTAAAATTATCTTTTAACATGCCCACTCCAGAGCCGCGGCGGGGAGATGACCACAGCTACTGCTGATACTGTGCGTCACTGACATGTTCCAGCCAGCCAGTCAACCACCTTACCTTCGAGCGCTTCGGCAATCGCGATATGCGTTAACGCGTTGCCGCTGCTGGCGCCATGCCAGTGTTTTACGCCCGGCTGAATCCAGACGATATCACCTTTTGCAATGGCCTGCGCTGGTTTGTCCCACTCCTGCACCCAGCCTTCACCGGCGGTAACAATCAGCGTTTGCCCCAGTGGATGGGTGTGCCAGGCAGTACGCGCGCCAGGCTGAAAGGTGACAGTTGCGCCGCCGACGCGCGCCGGTTCGCTGGCCTGAAAAGGGGCGGCAATGGTAACGGCGCCGGTAAACCAGTTGTCCGGGCCTGCCACATCAGGTTTTGCGCCATGTTTACTAATCTCGATCATGCTATTTCCTCGCTTACAGACGGTCATTTTTCACTGAGGATGATAGAGCATCTGCTGCGTCAGACTATGCGCCATTTCCGGCAGAGCTTATGAGCTAAATTCATTATTCCGGCGCACAGGTCGCCGTTAGCGCGATGATGACTTTTCTGACACGCGTTTTCGGATGGCGTAATCGCACATAATTAGCGCGGTTTATTTAAATAATAATCATTATCATAAATAATTGTTTTTAGGCGGATTCAAGTTCGAAGTGCAACGCTAAGTCGCCTGTCTTAACTCTGCAAAGACCACTGAAGGCTGCCGGAACCC
>NZ_CBFFRK010000208.1:0-3185 GCF_965644245.1 Erwinia sp. V71 | reverse complement strand
CTGAATTCGCGGTTAACCCTTCCTCCTACACTCTCCACAATCATGTCCGAGCGTTGCACTTATTATCTGAATTCGCGCTATTCATTTTCATTCGACTTGCCATTCGCTATTTTCTTTATGCGAATTTCAGCGTTAGTTATCTATTTTTATCATTTGCTTCAAAAGAGCCTCTGCCGTCAGAATAATTTTTCAGGCGGCGCCTGAATATACCTAAATTATAAAAGTTTACGCAAAGCAGTGTTATTCGTTGTGATTATACCCGTCATATTTCAAGCCGCAGATGCGTTGGCTGCGCCCGCTCACCCCAGTCACATAGTTATCTATGCTCCTGGGGATTCGCGGGCTTGCCGCCTTCCTGCAGCTCGAATTATTTAGGGTATAACCACGAAGAAAGTGATTGTTTTCGCGATATCAGGAAAAGGTTCTATCATGAAATTATCCAAATTACTGTTGTCGCTGGTAATGGCGGGAAGTCTCTCTTCAGCCTGGGCGGCCGATCAAAATGTCCCGTCTCATACGACCTTTCAGGTCAGCGCGGATAATCAATTAAAAAGTAAATTGCCTGCGGATATTCTGAAACGTGGTTATATTCTGGCGGGCACCAACCCGAATACACCACCGACCACCTTTTATCAGGAAGATAATAAAACCCTCGCTGGACGTGAAATTGATATTTTCAATGCGGTCGCCGGACGTCTTGGCGTAACGGTGCACTGGCAGGATACCGGCGGTTTCGACAATATTATTCCTGGCCTGAAGTCAGGCCGCTACGACGTGGCGCTGTCGAATATTAACGCCACCAAAAAGCGTATGGATCAGGTGGATTTCGTCAGCTATTACGACGCCTCACGCCTGGGTGTGATCTCGCGTAAAGACGCAAACATCGCGCCATTTACCTCCTTCCAGCAAATCTGCGGCCAGGAAGTGGGCGGCGGAGCGGGCACCACACAGCTGACGCGTCTGGAAGAAGCCAGCAAAGCCTGTGAAGCAGCAGGGAAACCGGCGCTGAAAATCGCGGTATTCCCGGACCGTCCATCGGGCGTGCAGGCGGTGGTCAGTGGCCGCGTGCCGATGTTCTTTGGTCCGTATGAAGGCTTAACCTGGCAGGTGTCGCAGGTCAAAGCGCTGGCGATGACTGGCACCATTGAAGTGAATGATGCGCCAGTCTCCATCGCTTTCCCGAAAGATTCACCGCTGGAAGAAGCGGTGCAGGACGCGCTGAACTCGCTGATTAAAGACGGCACTTACCAGAAAATTCTCGATAAGTGGTCGATTGGCTTCGGTGCGGTGAAAGAAGCGAAACGTAATCAAGAGATTCTGTAATGAACGGTGGTCACAGCGAACATCCTGAAGAGCTACGAATCGTCGGTAAAAAATACCCCGGGCGCTGGAGCAGCGCCCTGCTGGTAGTGGCGCTGTTGTTCACTGCCGCCCACTCAATGCTCAATAATCCGCGTTTTGAATGGGGCGTGATTGCCGCCAGTTTTACCGAAACCTCCATTCTGCAGGGCGTTTTAATGACGCTCAAACTGACCGCGATTTCGGTCATCTTCGGCTTTGCCGGAGGGACGGTGCTGGCGTTGATGCGTCTGTCATCGAACCCGGTGCTGATCGCCGTCAGCTGGACCTACACCTGGTTTTTCCGTGGTGTGCCGATGCTGGTGCAGCTGTTCCTCTGGTATAACATCGCCGCTCTCTATCCCAATATCTCATTGTCCCTGCCGTTCTTCGGCGAAGTGTGGAGTGCCTCGGCCAATGATCTGATCAGCCCGTTTAGCGCGGCGGTGATTGCGCTGGTGATGCATCAGTCGGCCTATGCCGCGGAAATTGTCCGTGCCGGTATCCAGAGCGTCGGCAACGGGCAAATCGAAGCCGCCAAAGCACTTGGCTATCGCCCGGCACAGATTTTCCGTCATACCGTGTTACCGCAGGCGATGCGCGCCATTCTGCCGCCTGCCGGTAACGAAGTGATTGGTCAGCTGAAAACCACGGCCGTGGTCTCGGTGATTTCGCTGCAGGATGTGCTCTATTCGGCGCAGATTATCTATCAGCGCACCTATGAAGTGATTCCATTATTGCTGGTGGCGACGCTGTGGTATCTGGTGATGACCTCGTTACTCTCCATCGGCCAGTACTATGTCGAGCGTTACTTCAGCCGCAGCACAATTCGCCGTAAGGCAAAGCAAAACATCAAGCAGCCGGAGCCGGCGTACAGCATTGACAGCGGGAGAACCAGCAATGGGTGAGGCGATTCAGTTACGTAAAGTCACCAAAAAATTCTCCGGTAATACCATTCTGGACGGTATCGATCTCGATATTCCTGCCGGTTCGGTGACGGTGATCCTCGGGCCATCTGGCTCCGGGAAATCGACGCTGTTGCGCTGTATTAATCATCTGGAAAAGCTCGATGGCGGCACCATTCGCATTGGCGGTGAGCTGGTCGGCTATAAGCAGGTGGGTAAGGCGCTGTATGAACTCAACAGCAGGCAGATTGCCGCCCAGCGCAGTCGCACCGGGATGGTGTTTCAGCAGTTCAACCTGTTTCCGCACCGCACAGTGTTGCAGAACATTATTGATGCCCCGATACGGGTGAAAAAGCAGGGCCGCCAGCAGGCAACAGCCAAAGCGCGTGCGCTGTTGCAGCAGGTGGGGCTGGCGACGCGTGAAGATGACTGGCCGCAGCAGTTGTCCGGCGGACAGCAGCAGCGTGTGGCGATTGCCCGCGCGCTGGCGATGGACCCGGAAGTGATGCTGTTTGATGAGCCGACCTCAGCGCTGGACCCGGAGCTGGTCGGCGAAGTGCTACAGGTGATCAAAAAGCTGGCGCACTCCGGTATTACCATGGTGATCGTGACCCACGAAGTCGGTTTTGCCCGTGAGGTGGCGGACAATATTATCTTTATGGAAGAGGGCAAAATTGTGGAGTCTGGCCCCGGCAAAACGGTGCTGGATGACACACAAAATATCCGCTTCCGTCACTTCTTATCGACGGTGCTGTAGCGCCGTCTGTCAATGATTGCCCTGTTGTCTGGCTGACTCAGGGCAGACATCTCTTCTGTTGCCACCTGTGCTGTCATGTCATCCCGCTGAAACACCCATTCTGTCTTCCCCGCGAATTCAGATAATAAGTGCAACGCTTGGTCATGTGGATGGAGGGACGGTTAGCTACCGATAAGCTATCCTGC
>NZ_CBFFRK010000207.1:0-3225 GCF_965644245.1 Erwinia sp. V71 | reverse complement strand
AGGATAGCTTATCGGTAGCTAACCGTCCCTCCATCCACATGACCAAGCGTTGCACTTATTATCTGAATTCGCGTTGTGCTGCCCATTATTATCGCGACGCTGTTTCTGGCCCCGGCACCGTCGGCCTTGTCAGCCCCGGTGATTGGTATTGGCAGCATGTATGATCTGCTGACACCCGGAGTACAGAGCGTAACAAAACGCGTCTACAATACCGGCGATTCAACGGCTTTTGTGCGTATTGAACTGCTTGAAATACATCCGGCGCACGACAAAGACGCAGAAGAGATCGCGCAAAAAGAGGTAACGGAACATCGCCCGGAAAAAAACAGACTGATTGTCACGCCGTTACGTATGATTATTCCCCCCGGCGGATTTCAGACAGTACGCATCTTATGGCCCGGTGAGCGCACGGCAGAAAGATATTTCCGCATCAGGTTTACGCCGGTGATACCTGACAGCGATGACAGTTTTGGTCTGAATAAAGAGGCAATAGGAAAATACCGGCAACAAAGTTTGCAGGCTGGTCTGAATGTCCTGACAGGCTATGGCACCATTGCCATTATTCAGCCCGACAAACCCTATTTTAATTCGGTTGTCGAGGCAACGTCTCCGGCATTGATTACGGTTGAGAATAAAGGCAATGCAACGATCTCACTGGATAATATCCGCCATTGCCGATATGTGCATACCGACTGCGGAAATATTTCGCGGGAATTTATTCTTCCCGGGCGAAGTAAATCCGTGAATAAAAAAGCGGGATACCAGACCACATTCACTCTTCTGGAGGGCAATAATCAACGCGTACTGAATTATTAACTTCGTGCAAGGCAACGATGTACAGGCACATCTGGCGATATCGATGGAATACTTCAACTCTCAAGGAATAGCACAATGAAACCTGACTTATTGTCTTTAAAACCGTCTCTGGCAACGATGTTTCTTTCCTGCGCGCTGCTCGCGGGCAGCTCTGCGCTTCAGGCGGCAGACAGCCAGAGTTATACCATTAATCTGAGCGCACTGGTTCCGGCAGACAGTTTCCAGGTCATTCCGGTTGATGCGGGCTGGATCAATCAGACCCAGGAGATGGGCTATGACATTGCCACCAGCAAGCTGAAAGTCTTCGAGAAACAGTTCCAGTACAAAAATACTGCTGGCGCGATTCAGGCGACCCTCACCGGTAATCTGAGTGCTGACGGGAAACCACAGCTGTCAAACGGCCATGATGTCATCCCGCTAAGCGTGACGTTCAATAATGACGCCCTCAGCAATACAGCAACAACGGTCATTGCTGAGAACGCCGCAAAAACAGGCGGGCGCACTGGCCTGAAAATCGCGCAGGCCGACAGCAATGCGCTGTCCGTTAACGGTTCATTTACCGGCAGCGTCGCGCTGATTTTCGAACCAGCAGTCAGCAAACTCTGACGGCTTATCTCTGAATCATTTACTTATCTGATGGAGGTCGCCGCGGGATTGCGGCGGCTTTTTTATGAAGAGATCCCTGCTGATTCTTGCCATGTCCCCTCTTTTTTCCCCGGCGGCGGAGCCCACTCTGGCGAATAACCTGCGTGGATTACCTGAAGACTTCCGGCGTTACTTTTATCACGCTGAAGTGCTGGTACAGGTGTACCTCAATGACAGCATGCTGTTCAACGCCACGGCCGTCCTGCAGGAAAATGGCGATATCCGGCTCATCCGTATTTTTGATGAAAATCCGGCGCTCGCCAGCAGTATCAGGGCACAGTGGTTTGCTATTTTGCAGCGAGGTGTCACTGTCGGCCAATGCCGTAAAACCTGCCCTGCCGGGCTGATGGCGGCGGAGTACCGTCTCAGTCACTCTGAGCTGAAACTGTATACCTCACAGTATGAAACCAGCCAGGTCAGGCGTGATTTTATCGCCATGCCGCCGGACACGGCGGACGGCATGATTATGTCCAGCGATCTTTCCGTGACCGATACGCCCGCGCTGCGCAGCTGGGGCCTTAACACCTCGCTGCTGGCGTCGTTTGCTGGCTGGAGCCAGAAAGCCTCGTTCCAGTCATCAGGTACAGACGGTGATTATCGCTACCGCAGCGCCAGTCTGTACGAACTGTTCTCGCAGAAGGAACTGCCCGGCAGCTTTATTCGCCTCGGTTTTTTTACGCCAGACAGCGATACCGGCAATGTGCAGGCTTCTGGTTTTGGCGATGATACGGTGGCTGGCGTTATGTGGGGCACGTCTGATGCACTGCTGGAAAGCCGCGACAGTGTGAGTGCCAGGCCAGTGTACGTCACCGGGCGCAGTCAGTCGCTGGCGGAAGTCTGGCTATCGACACGCCCTGGGCCAGCGGCGATATGTATGCACAACACGGCAGCCTGCAGCGCACCACATCGGCTGGCGGCAATCTCAGCCAGATGCTGGTGATGGGTGGAGGTCAGCTGGCGGCAGTCAACGGTAATGGCAACCGGGGCATGGAGTCGGCACTGATCGTCGATGTCGAACCTGATGATGCCAGACGCCAGCTGCTGGCGGCCGGTAATATGGCAGAGACGCGTCTGACGGCAGGCCGTAATGTGATTCCGACGGCATTGTGGAAAAATAACGAGATTCAGTTTACCGCCGCGGACGGTGACAGCGTGCAGGTCATCCCGGAACGGCAAAGTATGCAGATGAACCGCGGCAGTGTGCAGTGTGCAGTACGTCAAAGTCAGAACCCTTAAAACCTACACCCTGGTCAGCATGCTGCAGGATGAACGTGGCACATTGCTGACCCAGCGCTATGTCAGCAGCGATGTCTCCGGGGCGATGATCAATGCTGAAGGCGTCCTGACACTCGACAGTGGCGTGGCGAACCCGATGCTGACCGTGAGCGCCGAAGCGGAGAAACCGCAGATGCTGTGCCCGCTGCCAGCAGCAGACAGGGAGCAAACAGTGGTGTTTATCAGTGCGCTCCGCTGCCGTACAGCCCCCACAGGAGCGGAAAAATGATGGCTTTCACTTTACGTCTCTGGGCGGGGATAGCGATGCTGGTCTGGTCGCAGCCAGCCATCGCGCTGACCAGCACCTTCACCGCCACCTTTTCACCGTCGATGGATAACCCGAATAACAACAGTTTTAAGAACACCACGCCTATTAGCGGTTACTGTGCCACCTCTCCCTCGCAGTGTGTTGCCCGCGAATTCAGATAATAAGTGCAACGCTTGGTCATGTGGATGGAGGGACGGTTAGCTACCGATAAGCTATCCTGC
>NZ_CBFFRK010000206.1:0-3235 GCF_965644245.1 Erwinia sp. V71 | reverse complement strand
GACAAACCACATCAATCTTTGCCATCAATCATCCAAAGGGCAAAGAGTACAACAACACTAAGTCTGCGTCACGACCGGATATTGCTGTGTATGAACTGAGTTATACCTCGTTTTAAAACAACAAACATCATCAGGAAACTCTGATATTTGGGCTGTCAGAGCCAGTTATTTTCTTTGTTATCTGCTTTTTTTGTCAGATTCATCCTGGTGATAATCATCCTGAGTGAATTATTCTGGCTCCGGGAACGTTCAGCGAGAAAATAGAGTGAATAAAAAACTGGCCCTGAGATAATTTCCGGGCCTTATATTTAACGGAGTAAATGGGCAGAAAAATCAGGATGTCATCAGTTTATGCAGGGTTTGCAGATCGCGCTCCACCCAGGCAACGTCCTGGGCAAACTTATCCTCTGACATCAGTGGCTGGCGGAATACTGTTATCACGACATCGGCTCCTTCCTGATTGGCGATGATTCGCATCGGAATATAAATCTCTTTACCCAGACCGGTATCGACATAGTGATCCATTACGCCCAGCGTGTTGTGTGGGGTAAAACGGATTTTGACCGCGCCTTCCGGTCCCTGAGCTTTCCAGACGTTGCCTGCATTGACCAGTGGAGAATGGCTTAGCCCTGAAGCCCATTTGGGGAAAAATTCAGGTTTCCAGATAGTTTCATAGAGATCCAGCCAGTTACGCGGGATAGTCACGCTAAGGGTACGTGATGGCAGCATGTTGCCTCCTGAAAATACGCCGTTAATCGATTTAAGCATTGCGGCGCTCAGAAAGAAATGGAATAAGCGGATTTTGCCCGGAGTAGTGAGCTGGCGCACATCTGGTGTCAGTAGGTCACCGTCACGTTAACGGTATCCGTATACGTTCCCGCTGGCTGGTTATCCTGATCGGCATTCACTGCTGCACTGTAACTGATGGTTTGGCTCTCTCCTGTCCCCGTGGCGCTGAGATCGTTGCTGCTGGTCCATGCCGTGCCATCTGACTGATATAACTGATACTGCAGGTAAGCGGTGCCACTGGTCACACTGGCTGACATCTGCCGCCAGTCACCTGATGAACTGTTAACGCTGGTCAGATCAACGCTGTAGGTGGCATTTTGGGTGCAGGTAATACTCAGTGTGCCGTTGACGGTGGAAAAATTTTCAGGAAGTGCCGCGCTGCCAAAATCCACATCGGGTGCGCTGTTGATCGTGCAGTCATTGGTGACCACCATGGTCACTGAGAGAGTGGCGGTGGAGGAAGCGGTAGTGGTGCCAAGACATATGCCTGCCAGACCTATGCCGCTGCATGTGGTATAGGTCCAGACAATCGTGATGGTATCGGTATAGGTTCCTGCGGGCACATTGGCACCAGTGGTGGTGACCAGATAGAGAGGCATGGTGGTGCTACTGCCACTGCTTAACGCGGTGATCAGACTGGTCGATGTCCATGAGTTTGTGGTTCCTACCGTATAGGTGCTGCTGCATACGCTGTCACTACAGAGCTGGTAAGGGATATAACTGCTGGCTGCGGAAGAGTACAGACGGGGTGTCGTACCGGAGGCATTGGCGGAGCTGATGGTGGCAGTGACAGTATAGCTGCTGAGCAGTGACAGCAGAGAATCAGTGACGCAGCTGAAACTGCTGGGGGCTGAAACATACTGGGCGGTACTGGCCAGCGTGAACGAACCGACCGAAGTAAAACTGAAAGATGACGAACTGGCGGTGCAGGCGGCATGACTGTAAAAACTGAGTAACAACAGTGGGAGCAGCAGTAATTTCAGCAACGTTTTCATTAAACTCATCCTTCGGTCAATGCGTTGAACAGACCAGCGGCCCGATTCTGCTGGCGATATCACTGTCCTCAGCCAGCGGGAAAGTGTGATGACAGTTGCCTGTCGACAGCGAAACAACAATTTCGTTTTGAGTCGCCAGATGACTGAACCAGGCGAGCCCGTCATAGCCAATGGCGGCGGTCTGCCCGCTCACGGTTTCTGTCACCAGCGTGCCGGGTGGCAGCGGCTGGTGATGTTCATCAACCAGTTTGATCAATGCCGAACGCTCTTTCTGCACCGGGAAAGTCACCAGCGCGCCACTGCCTTCGCGTACGGCGACGCGTTTTTCCACATTTGGCGTGGTGACGGTGGCTGGCAGGGAAAGGGTGTCGATACTGAGTTTCGCCGGATACCAGGCGCTGGCCCAGGGGACCAGCAGATGGCCGCTGGTATCCGTCGAACCGATCAGCCGATTTTCATAGCTGACCGGGATATCCGGGTAGCCATCGGTGCTGACCACAATAAAGGCATCGCTGACCTTATTGGTGGCAAAGAACGCGTTGTCCATAAAGATGAGAGAGCCCGCCATATCCAGCCAGCTATTCTGTGCGCCTGGCTCACCATAAAAACCGCCGCTAATGACTGAATAATCGTTTTTCCATGTCAAATCGGCCTGGCGATAATCGCTGTTGCCGGTGGAAAGACCAACATTCCAGCCCAGTCCGCCACTGGCTGGCGCTGCGCGGTTGTAGGTCAGCCGTTCGGAAAGTTTGCCTGAAGAATCGCGTTGTATGCTGGTGCTGGCGGTTCCGCTATCACCCAGTGGGATCACCAGTTGCGCCAGCAGAGTGGCATCGTTGCTCCCCAGTGTTTTTTTCAGCGCCAGATACAGGCTGCTGGCCCCCCAGATCGAACGACTCCATGAGAGATTGACCAGTCGTGTCCGGGTGCCGTCCTGGGCTTCAATATCGAAATAGCCTAACCCAAGGCTGCCGCCCCACTGGCCAAATGGTGTCGTGCTGAGGGTCAGCTGATCCGTGCGGCGGCTCAGGGTGGCGCTGGTATCGTAAACAGAGAGATCGCTGTAACCCCGGCTGCGCTGCAGATGCTGGGCACTAAGGCTGAAACGTCTGCCGTAGTAGCTGTAGCCGACAGAGAGCTGCTGGCCATCAGGAGAGGAGTGGCTGATGCTGGTGCTCAGCGTACCGAGCAGGCCGAGAGCAATATCGGCGCCGACACCGCCCGTTGCCAGTCCTTCACGTCCTTCGGCGTGGGTAGAGAGAGACAGAGAGTCGGTCAAACCATAGCGCCATAAACCACTGACTGACGCGGCATTATAATCGGCACTTGCGGAGCCGTAGTTGTGGCGCAATGCGCCCAGCGAGAAATCGAAGTCGCTTCGCGAATTCAGATAATAAGTGCAACGCTTGGTCATGTGGATGGAGGGACGGTTAGCTACCGATAAGCTATCC
>NZ_CBFFRK010000205.1:0-3307 GCF_965644245.1 Erwinia sp. V71 | reverse complement strand
TAGTAAGTCCGTACGGTTCTGAGTTGCTGCATATTGCTATTTTAAGTCAATATACGGTATGTATGAGACGCTTACGATAAGCACATGCGTCTGGCTTCATTTAACGTCGAAAACCTGTTTGATCGCGCCCTGGCGATGAACCAGAGTCAGTGGCAGGCGGGTAAACCTGTACTGGAGAAGTTTGCCCGGCTTAACGAACTTCTGGGGCAGACGACCTATACAGATGCAGTGAAAGCTGACATGGTCGAGCTCATGAACGCACTGGGTCTGAAAACATCGGACACCGGCCCGTTTGTGAACCTGCGCCGTAACCGCGGCAAACTGCTGACACGTCATAAAGATGAGGGGGGCATTAGCATTACTGCAGACGGACGCGCTGACTGGGTAGGATCGCTGGAGCTGCGTCGCGCGCCAGTTGACGATGTGGCAATGAGCCTGACAGCCCAGGTCATGGTGGACTTAAGCGCCGACCTTCTGACAGTGATAGAGGCCGATAATCGCCCGGCATTACTGGCATTTAATAATGAGATGCTGCCCGCGCGCCATGGCGAGCCCTGTGCGCACGTCATGGTGATCGACGGCAATGACAGGCGGGGGATTGATGTCGGTCTGATGACAGTCGCGCGCTTCCCCATTGATACTATCCGTAGTCATGTGGACGATAAGGATAAAAGCGGCACCCTGATCTTCTCCCGCGATTGCCCTGAGTTTTCTATTCCGCTGCCCGATGGGAAAACGCTGCTGGTCATCGTGAATCACCTGAAAAGTAAGGGCTACGGTACCAAAAGCAGTTCGGACGCCCGCCGCAGAGCGCAGGCGGAGCGTGTAAAAATGATTTACCAGCAGCGCATTAAGCAGGGTGCCACGCTTATCGCCATTACCGGCGACTTTAATGATACTCCGGACAGCAAACCGCTGGCTCCCCTGCTACAGGATACCGACCTGAAAGACATTTTCACTCATGAGCGCTTCGACGATGGCGGATATCCGGGCACCTGGGGCCGTTGTACCGCGGCCAGTAAAATTGACTACATCCTGCTCTCGCCGGCGCTGTGGCAGAAAGTGGAAAAGGGTGGCGTCTGGCGAAAAGGGATGTGGCCCGGCGTACGTCCGGTGAAATGGGAAACCTATCCTGAGCTCTTAAAACCGGTAAACGCGGCCTCCGATCATGCGGCCGTCTGGGTTGATTTGGCGCTTTAATCCACCCTGAAGCATAATCGAAAGCACAGCACATCCCCCCTGAAATCAGCATAAGCTGGCGGTGACCACTCCAGCTTATCGATAGTGCTGCATGGTCGTTTAATGTCTGATACCACCAAATGAACGAAAACTTTTGCGAGGGTGTTTATACTGAACCTGCGGGAGGGCGCTGAGTGCAGTTTAAGATGGACGGTGCGGAGGGGGTGGTTGTGCTTAGCTAAGGTGAGGGGACGCAGCGAAGGTACAGGCCAGTAACCCCTATGTAGTCAGCTAAAGAGGGGTTATCTGGTAAAGTCGTGGTACCAACTTGCTAATGAAGGCTCTCTTCTTTGAGGTCTATAGCCCTTAGAGTCTGCTGAAAGGTTATATCGCTTATATTACGGGCACGTCGAAGTCTAAAGAGTTCATTACGCTGAGCTATAATGGCTTCCCGTTGCATTTCTTTCTCAAGGCTGGCTCGTTTTTCAAGCTCCCTTCCGATATCACTGTCTTCATCGCTGTCATTATAGTGAAGACGTCGCTGATATATTTCCAGAAGCACATTCCCCGCATCTGCCCGTCTCGCTTCTTCCTCAGGGTTTTCAGCGGGTTCACTCAGCAGTTCGTTCAGGCGGTTAATGGCAGCTTCATTAAGTGCCGCCCTGACATTGCCATTTCCTGAAGTATGAGGCAGATCATCTGCAATAAACCTTGTCATATAAGGGAGCCCGACAGCGGCAATAATGAGAGACATCAAAATAACAGCCATCGAGAGAAAAATTAGTAACTCTCTGCCCGGAAAAGGGGAACCATTTGCCAGTGTGACCGGCAGAGTCAGAATACCGGCCAGTGTAATAGCGCCTTTAACTCCAGCCAATGCCATCACAGCCAGTACACTGAATCGCGGACGTATGGTTATTACCTGCCCCCGACGTTTCTGACGAAATACCGTTAACGTCATTGAAAGCCAAACCCAGCAAAAACGAATCCCCCCCAGAGCGAAAGTAATTACGACAGCATACAACAGTAAATACCAGGGCGAGTTGACACCAGCCTGGCGAGCAACATCTGGCAAAGTCTGAATTAGTCTGGGTAATTGCTCACCAAGCATCAGGAATATCATACCATTTAGCGTAGTTTGAAGCATATTCCATACCGCACTACTCTTCATACGTGTTGCAGGAAGGCGGGGGCCTGACAACTGCTCATAGTGCATCCCAATACCAGCTGCGACAGAGGCCAGTATCCCTGAAACATGGATCCCTTCTGCTATGATGTATGCCGAAAACGGTATTAAAAGACTGATCAGTATCTGTATAGCTGGTTCTTCACGAGTTCGCCTGACAAGAAAGTTGTTGCATTTTCCTGTTAGCCATACAACAAAAAGACCGCAAAGGATCCCCCCCATTGCAACCAGAAAAAATTTAGCAACCGCGTCGCCTGGAGAGAAACTGCCAGTCAGTACAGCTGCAACGGCAAAATTGAAGGCCACCAGTCCAGATGCATCATTTAGTAAAGATTCTCCCTCCAGAATATGTCCCATCCGTGAGGGTAATGGAGAGTTGCCCGTCATTGCTGCCAGCGCGACTGGATCCGTTGGAGAAAGTATAGCTGCCAGTACAAATCCCGTTGCGATTGTTAAAGTCGGTATAAGCCAGTGAATGAACCAGCCAATGCCAAGAATGGTGACCAACACAAGCCCGATAGCCAGCGACAAAATTGGCTTCAGGTCACTGAAGAAGGCATCTTTGGGGATTCGCCATCCATCCAGAAATAACAATGGTGGAATAAAAAGAAGCAGAAAAATATGCGGATCAAAATCGACCTGAAAGCCACCGGCGGCTAATGCCGCACCAGTAGCGATCTGTATTAAAGGCAATGGGAACTTTACAGGCAAAAGCTGGTATAAAAACACTGTGCCTACTATAGACATCATGAATACGAGCACAATGGTGATAATTGACATTTAGCGATCTCCTTTTTGGGCAAGTATCCTACGTAAAGTATCCTCTGGATTACAATATCTGATTTGGAAGAAATAAATCAGTATGGGGCGGATTCAACTCCGAAGTGCAACGCTAAGCCGCCAATCTTAGCTCTGCAAACACCACAGACGGTTGCCTGAATC
>NZ_CBFFRK010000204.1:0-3339 GCF_965644245.1 Erwinia sp. V71 | reverse complement strand
ACTGAAAACGATAGATGAACGGCAATCATTGTAGTCATGAACAGAACTTTGAATGATTAAATCGCACCTTCCCTAACCGTCCCTCCATCCACATGACCAAGCGTTGCACTTATTATCTGAATTCGCGATGAAGGTTATTCTCTTTTTATTATTTATTGAATTAATACTATAAATAATAATTAGTTTGATAATATATCTATAACAATGGAATGTGCGAATGCCGGCAAAGAATGCCAACACAACAGTCTCGTATTACGGGAATAATTCCTGCACTGACTGGCAAAGGAGTCACTAATGCCAGAACAACGTCGGGATATTTACCGCAATCACCTCCCCACCCGCCAGCAGGAGGAAACGGCGCGCTCGAAAGAGATTGCCGTCACCGCCGGCTTGCTGACCAGCCTGCTCACTCTGCCGCTGTGCTTTCCTTATTATCTGGTGCTGGCAGAGGAGTCATTTGAACTGGTCAATCAGATCGCGATGGATCTGGACGATGAAGGCGCGCTGTGGCGGCTGATGCTGCTTAATATTTTGATCGTGGTGAAGTTTCTTGCCACCCTGCTGCCGGTGCCGCTGGTCGCCAGTCTGGCACCTGTCGGCTGGCGCTGGCTGAGGAAATATATCCGGCCAGCGTGGTACAGCACCACGTCGTTCGCTGAAATGAGACGTCTTTTTTCGCCACGCCATCTGACCAGTATGCTGGATATCAGCAGCAAATGTGCCATCATCCTCGCCCTGCTGTATCTGGAGATCCTGCACGACCTGGCGGGTTTTATCAGCCATCAGAGCCATTACCTGCGACAGCCACTGTTTCATGGCCTGCATCAGTGGCATACGACGTTACGGGTGGTGCTGTTTATCATCGTGCTGTGCGTGCTGCTGGGCAGACGGCGGTAAACCCGCGTCAGGCGGCCTGTCAGCAGTACCGGCAACTGTTATAGAAAAATGCCCTGTAACTGTTGCTGTTATTATCTCGCGCAGCGTGTTCTAATTTCACCCTGCTGCAGTTGCATGAGTAAGGTGAGTCATGAACGAAATAAAACAAATCCTGCTGCGCGAGATCGATACCTTAAATCGCGAAGAACGTCGCGATAACAAATTCCGCTTCAGCTTTAACTTTCTGAAAACCCATCCCGGCCTGTGGCTGTCGATGTATATCTGCTATGCCCTGACGGTGGCACTGATCTTTACCACCGAGTTTCTTGGCTGGCCCGCATTCTGGGGCGCGACACTGTTTGTACTGCTGATGAGCGGGCTGATGCTGCTCGACGTCAATCCCAAATATCGCTTTGAAGATATCGATCACGTGCATGACATCCGCGTGGTGTATTACGGCGAATGGTACTACGACCGTAACCTGTCAGATGGCGCAGTGCAGGAGATCCTGGCAAATCAGGCGGCACCGGAAGACGTCAAAAGCGGCATCCGCACCCTGCTGGAAAAGAAAGGCACGGTAGACTTTTATGATGTCTGGTCCCTCACCTGGGGCACCCGGGCGGCCACAGCGACCGCCTGATCCTGAGTTACATCATGGCGGCGATCAGGCCGCCAAGTGTCACCACTGCCGCTTCCTGCGCCTCATCCCACGGCCACGCTGCGTTAAAACGAAAATAGTTGGCATACTGCTCGCCGGACGAGAACATACTGCCCGGTGCAATACTGATATGCTGCTGCAATGCGCGGCAATACAGCTCCGTGGCGTTGACCTGCTTCGGTAACTCAATCCAGAGAAAATAGCCGCCACGCGAATCGTTAATCCGCGTGCCCTCCGGCAGATGACGTTTTAACGACTGACGCGCCATATTCTTACGCTGCTCCAGTACCTGACGCAGCCTGCGCAGATGACTGTCATAGCTGCGTGTGCCTAGGTAATTAGCCAGCGCCAGCTGCATCGGCGCACTGGTCGACAACGTGCTCATCAGTTGCAGACGCTGAATGCGCTGCGCATGACGCCCTGCCGCCACCCAGCCGACACGAAAGCCCGCGACCAGATTTTTGGAAAACGATGAGCAGTGCAGCACATCACCGTTGCGGTCAAACGCCTTGGTGGGTAATGGTTTGTCGCCACCAAAATAGAGTTCGCTGTAAACATCATCTTCGATCAGCGCCACCTGATGCTGCGCCAGCAGATCGACCAGCTGGCGCTTTTTCTCTTTGCTCAGGGTAAAACCGACCGGGTTTTGCTGGCTGGTCATCAGCCAGCACGCTTTCACCGGCCAGCGTTCCAGCGCACGCTGCAGCTCATCGAGATCCATGCCGTGCTGCGGATCGGTCGCGATCGCGACGGCTTTCAGTTTTAACCGTTCAATGGCCTGTAGCGCACCGTAGAACGTCGGATTCTCCACCACCACCCAATCCCCCGGTTCAGTGACCGCCTGCAGGCTGAGGCTCAGAGCCTCCATCGCACCGTTGGTGATCACGATCTCGTCTGGCGACACCATCATCCCCTGCTGGGCATAACGTTGCGCCAGCATTTTACGCAGCGCTTCGTTGCCCGGCGGCAGGTTATTGATCGCATCAGCCGGTGTCAGCGTGCGTGACACGCTGTTCAGCGAGCGCATCAGCTGGCTTTGCGGGAACAGTTCCGGATCGGGGAAGGCGGAGCCAAAAGGAATGATCTGCAGATCGCGGCAGGCCTGTAACACATCAAAGATAAAGGCGTTGATATCCACTGTTTCCGTCAGCTGTACTTTCTGGTGACTGACTGGCTGACTGAGAAACTCGGCGCGCGGCGCGACGTAGTAACCGGATTGTGGTCGCGACAGTATCCAGCCCTGGCTTTCCAGCACCTGATAAGCATGCATCACCGTCATCAGGCTGAGGCCGCTAAGGCTGACCTGCTCACGCAGCGACGGCAACCGCTCGCCGGGTTGCCAGACTTCTGCCTCAATTTGGGCGCGAATTTGATGCACCAGCTGTTGGTATTTGGCCATAACTGTTACAGGTTGAATGGGGGATTTGGTGGGGTATTATAGGTAATGAGGGGAGGGGTGTCGTGTGGATTTCCCTCCCTTTAATCAGCCTGCGTGGCTGGCCACTGATTTTTGGGTATCAGGCGGGGTTAATTGCACAGGTATATCTTCAGCCATACGGCGATACTTACGTGCAAGGCGACCGAATACTTCTTCGGCATCCCTGCCTCCCCCGCTGTTAATCCCTGCTCTGACCGCTTTTTGTAACGCTTCAAGCTTTAGCTGTTGCTCTCGTTCCTCAAGCACACGCAGCCCGGCACGGATAACCTCGCAGGTATGGTTATAACGCCCGGGTCGTGACGCAGATTTAGTGGTAGTGGTTGATTGTCAGATACCAGCCGATGATCTTGTCGTGCATCTCTTCAGA
>NZ_CBFFRK010000203.1:0-3347 GCF_965644245.1 Erwinia sp. V71 | reverse complement strand
GGTTCTTTGTTCATTTACCATACGATGACAGGACGAAAAAATGGTTCCCATCGAATTAATCGCACCTTCCCTAATACTTTTCCGTCGAAGGTTTCGAACCATTCTAACTCCTTAGAATGGGATTTAACTCGTGGGTTTCTAGCATATGTAGCTAGTGCATTGAATCTTGAATAACTTATTGGATTGATAACTATTGGCGCCATGTATAACCTCGAAAAATCAAAAGAAACTGTAATATTTTAATCTTTAATAAATATATCATAAAAAATACTTTCATCATTTAGCATAACATACACATATGCTTTGGTCATCTGAAGGGCGAAGGACATAATTAAGTTTCAAAGCATGTCCGCACCTGGCACAGAGCGAACTAGCAACCTGATCTGGAGGTCCGCTGTGAGCGAGAAGCGGAAGATCGCATCAAAAAGCTTCCTTTGAGAGATCCAGCACGAACACGTCTATCTGCTTATGCAGTCCCGCGGTGAGTTTTTCAATAATTGCCTGCCTGAAATCCTCTGCACTTTTCAATCCATGTTTATGTATATTTGCGACCTTCTCATGTTGCCCAAACCACAAGGCAATATAAATACGCTGCATGCCAGCATCGGGTGTTAAAGAATAAAGTTCATACAGTTGCTCGATATAAGGACTCCACTGAATGCTCACCGATTAAATCGCACCTTCCCTAACCATCGAGACATGGGACGAGAACATCCATACGGTCGAGGAGCTGTTTTTTGCGGGAGGAATAGCTGGAAAGAGCGGGCATCGTGAAAAGTCTATGGCAAAGAAAGGGTTATGTTCTCATAAATGACGACTAAATAGCACCCACTTAATGATAATGATAATGATAATGATAATGATAATGATAGCTAATTTAATTTCACTTGCTGTTTTTATTGTGATAGCCTTTTTGCCGAAATGAATAATTACAAACCGTAACGTAATACTTATATATCTCAGGAGTGTTACAGTAATGAAAATAAATAGTAAAAGTTGCGTAAGAACAGCGGTGATTTTGGGATTAGGGCCGGTATCAATACTGCCGCTACCGGGGATTGCGGCTGAAGAAACTATTACGGTGGTGGCCAATGATAAAAGCGAGGATCCCACCGCCCCTCTCAAGGGCGTCGTGGCGACGGTCAGCCAGTTGGGCACCAAGACGCCGACGCCGTTGATTAAAACCCCGCAATCTATTTCCGTCGTGACGCGCGATCAGATGGATTCACAGGATGTTTCCTCGGTATCGCAGGCGTTGCGCTATACTCCCGGGGTGTTTACCGAATACCGGGGTAGTTCCAACCGATATGACGAAGTGTTTATCCGCGGTTTTTATTATGCGCCGCGTTTTCTCGACGGATTGAGCTTCGGCGAGGCGGCGGGATCCGGGAACGGCGTCGTCGATCCCTGGCTACTGGAACGCATCGAGATAGTCAAGGGACCGGCTTCGGTGCTTTACGGCCAGGTTAGCCCCGGCGGCTTGGTGGGCATGACCAGCAAACGCCCGACCGCCACGGCGATACATAAGATCCAACTCAAAGGCGGGAGTGACAAGTTGGCATCTGGGGCGTTCGATTTTGGCGGCGCGATTAATGATGACGGTACGTTGTTATATCGCCTTAACGGCCTTGCGCGCACGCAGCACAATCAGGTCGATGATTACAAGGAAGAGCGTTATGCGATCGCGCCTGCGCTGACCTGGATCCCCAATCCCGGGACCCGTTTCACTCTGTTGAGCAGTTTCCAGAAAGATCCTGAAGCCGGCTACCGCAACTTCTTGCCGGCAACGGGTACCGTATTCGCGACCGAACGCGGCTATATTCCTTTCGATTTCAACGTCAGCGACCCGTCGTTCCAGAAGTCGGAGCGCGAGCAATCTACTATCGGCTATGAGTTCGAGCACGTCATCAACGATCTGTTCACCTTCAAGCAGAATGCGCGCTATGCCAGGATCAGCCAGAAATACAAATATTTTGTTTATACAAACTCTTACAGTACCTACGTACTGAACAGGCGTGCCCAGATAGAGGAGCGCGATACCGATGAGTTCGTGCTGGATAACCAGTGGCAGGCCCAGTTCGCCACCGGCGCCGTGGATCATCAGCTGTTGGCCGGGCTGGACTACAAGTGGAACAAGGATCGTCAGGAGTTATGGCGCCGCAGCAGTACGAGCTACCAGATTGATTGGTCTTCCCCCAACTACGGCGTGTCGGTGGATGAGGGTTCTCTGACCAAGAGTACGGATCAGTTGCAGACCTTGGATCAGGTCGGCATCTACGCTCAGGATCAACTGGAATTGAACAATTGGAACCTGTTGTTATCTGGTCGATACGACTGGACCGAGGTACGTACCAATGATTATCTCGCAAGTAGCAAAGTGCAGCAAAACGATAATAAATTCACCGGCCGTGCGGCACTGCTGTATGCCTTCAGTAATGGCGTCTCGCCGTATGTGAGCTACAGCACTTCTTTCCTACCCAGCCTTCAAACCAACCGGGCACCGGGAACCGCACCTTTCTCTCCGAGTATCGGTAAACAGACTGAAGTTGGCATCAAATACCAGCCGGAGGGTTGGAATACCCTACTTACGCTGGCGCTCTACGATCTGCGTCAGACGAATATCACCACCTACAACAGCACTCTGGGCTGGTATGAACAGATTGGGGAAATTCGTAACCAAGGGGTAGAAGTGGAAGCTCGCTCGGCATTGACCGAATCCATGAATCTGATCGCGTCCTACGGCTATATCGATTCCGAAACCGTCAAAACCTCTGTGGCCGGTACGCAGGGCAAAACGCCGGCACGTGTTCCGACGCATACGGCATCGATATGGAGTGAGTACAACTTCCACTCCGGCGTAGCCGACGGCCTAGGCCTCGGACTTGGCGCCAGATATATCGGCACCAGCTACGGCGATGCCAAAAACACCTTCAAGGTACCCGCGGTCGATCTCTATGATGCCAAGGTCAGCTATGAGTTGGGCAAGATGATCCCGGCGCTGAAGGGAACCACGGCGCAGATCAATGTCAACAACATCGCCGACACGAAATATGTCGCCGCCTGCGCCTCCACCACTTCCTGCTTCTACGGTATAGGCCGCACGGTAACGGCGACGGTTAATTATGAGTGGTAATTACATCCGGTAATCCCCCGGCTTTTCCGGGGGGCTGCAAAAGGTTTGACTTTTAAGGAAGGTGTTCACTGACAGCACACAATCAAATCTGACAGTCTGCTTTGAGCGAAGAACGGACATTCAACTTCAAGGATACTGGCGGATTCAAGTTCGAAGTGCAACGCTAAGCCGTCTGTCTTAACTCTGCAAAGACCACTGAAGGCTGCCGGAACCC
>NZ_CBFFRK010000202.1:0-3347 GCF_965644245.1 Erwinia sp. V71 | reverse complement strand
CTCACCAGCACAGTACGGCATAATGCCGAGAATGCTATACAGGCCAACAAACTGGCTGCCGAAGCGACACAAGCGGCGAAAAAAGGGACAGAAGTTGTCAACAATGCTGTATCGACGATGAATAACATCAACGAATCCGCCTCGAAGGTAGTAGAAATCATCAGTGTGATAGACGGCATTGCTTTCCAAACCAACATCCTTGCCCTTAACGCAGCGGTGGAAGCCGCACGCGCAGGTGAGCATGGTCGAGGATTTGCTGTAGTGGCAGGAGAAGTTCGATCCCTATCCCAACGTAGCGCTAATTCCGCACAAGAGATCAAAAAACTGATTGAAGAATCCGTAAGCAACATTGATCAAGGCAGTAAGCTCGTGCTTCAGGCAGGAGCTAACATGAACGATCTGATGGCAAAAGTGGAAAGAGTGAATGTTCTAATTTCTGAAATCAGCTCATCGAGTGATGAACAGAGTCGAGGAATCGAGCAAATCAACATAGCCATTAACCATCTCGATAGCGCAACACAGCAAAATGCGGCGTTAGTAGAGCAGGTAGCAGATGCATCTCAGTCAATGGAAGAGCAGACAGTACATCTCAAAAATGTGGTAGGTAGCTTCAAACTATGACTGCCAAATTCCAGCACTGATATTTACCATAACATCTCTTGTCCGCACCCTCTGAAACGGCCTCAGCGCCGTTTTACGCCCTGAGCCATAAAAACCTATGTCTTCACCAGGCAAAACGCATCAGAATCGCGCCGATGAGTTTTGCGCATATGCATAGCTATGCATCAGAATGCCCCACTGACGTTTTCAGCCAGAAACCACCACCAGACCGGGAAAAACACACATGAACCGACAGGAATCCGCCGCGCTGAACATGGCGAAATTTATCCGGGCGCAGTCGCTGCTGCTACTCGAAAAACTCGACGTTCTCGATCTCGATGATGAGGCAGCCGACTGTGAAAAGCTGCACGAACAGGCCGAGGCACTCTATCAGAAACTGAACGGACGCCTTTCGGAAAAAGAAACGGTGAACGGGAGCGGATTTTAATCAGGTGCCGTGAGGCGTTGGCAGGGTTTCGGGGCGCAGCCCTGAACCAGTCACGGTGCGCTAGCGGAGTGTATACTGGCTTAATATGGTAAATCGAAGTGATGATTCAGAGAAGTGTTTCATGCAGAAGGGGAAAAATGCAGGTGGCTATGACATGACGCCTCCTCGCTCGCTGCGCTCCTGCCGTTCGGCTGCGGTGGGCGTTCAGCTCAGAAGTAAGGGAATACACGAGTAGCGGTCAAATCAGGAGAGGGCGGAAAAAGGATGCGGCGTTGCCGTTTTTCCATAGGCTCCGCCCCCCTGACAAGCATCAAAAAATCTGACGCTCAAATCAGCGGTGGCGAAACCCGATGCGGCTTAAAGATACCGGAAGTTTCCCTCCGGTGGCTCCCTCGTGCTCCCCCGCATTCCTGCCTTTCGGTTTACCGGTGTCATTCCGCTGTTATGGCCGCGTTTATCTCATTCCACGCCTGACACTCAGTTCCAGGTAGGCAGTTCGCTCCAGGATGGACTGTATGCACGAACCCCCCGTTCAGTCCGACCGCTGCGCCTTTTCCGGTAACTATCGTCTTGAATCCAACCCGGAAAGACACGACAAAGCGCCACTGGCAGCAGCCACTGGTAACTGATTTAGAGGAGTTAGTCTTGAATTTATCCGCCGGTTAAGGCTAAACTGTAAAGGACAGTTTTGGTGACTGCGCTCCTCTAAGCCAGTTACCTCGGTTCAAAGAGTTGCTGCTCTGAGAACCTTCGAAAAAACCGCCTTGCTGGGCGGTTTTTTCGTTTACAGGGCAAGAGATTACGACCAGAACAAAAGGATCTCAAGAAGATCTTCATCAAAATGAAAAATGCCCCCTCCCCGCGTATAAGGTATACAGCTCCTTAAAGAAAACACAATAATTGCCGTTATAGTATTTAATTCAACCAAACTGAGTACTTCAATCATGATATGGAAAAACACACAGAACCGGGTTGGTATCTTACTTATAATCTTTTCCGTTACTTTACTGATTGCGACATTTATCATTATAAAACACTTCATATCACCTCAAATAATTGAAAAGGAGATAAAAAATATCCAGAACACCATTGAACTGCAAAGCACTGAAATTAAAAAACAAATGAACCAAGTCAAATCTCAGCAACGTGTAATCACCGAAATATCTGCGGGATTTAAAAGCGACCAAATTGATGAGTTTTTACCTCTACTAATTAATCAGTATGGTGATTTAAACGTATTCGGCGGCGGAATTTGGCCATTACCAGGTAAGCGAGATCCCGCGCGTGAAAAATTCAGTACCTTCTATGCAAGAAATACCAGCGGCATTCTCCAAATAAATACAGTATGGAATCAAAACGAATCAGCTAAATACTGGGAACAAGCTTGGTATAAAGACGGTATGAATGCCCCAAAAGGTGAGTGCGCATGGGCACATGCCTACCAAGATGCTGCCAGCCCGCAACCGCGAACTAACTGCGCTATGCCAATAATCAAAGACGGTAAAGTCTGGGGCGTGGCAACTATCGACGTGACGCTAGGTTTCTTTAACCAATTGGCTATCAGCATGGGAAAGGCCGTAGGTGGTAGTGTACTGATTGTAGAAGCCGACGGAAAAATTGTCGGCAACGGTTCTTCCGTGCAGAACAAACCAGCTCTATCGAATGTGCGAGACCTTAATCTTCCGTCTTATTCTAAGTTGAGTTCACTGCTAGCAAAGGACAACAAGAAAGAAACCATCGGCACTTATGATGGACCGAATGGATCACACACTCTACTAATTCTGCCGATTAGTGGAAGCCCGTGGTTTATGGTAGTGGATATTCCAAGCAGCCAGCTGGTAAGCCTGTCTGACGACATTATTAACAAACTCACCATCGTACAAAGCGTTATTGGTCTGCTAATTTTCTTCATCATGATGAGCATCTTACGTAATATTTTCAGAAATGTAACATTGCTGAATAAGAACATTGAAGCCCTATCCAGTGGAGGGGCCGATTTAACACAACGTTTAGAGAAAAGTAAAAACCAAGAATTCAACAATATCGTTAATAATTTCAATAAATTTATATCATTCCTTAACGAACTGATGCAGCAAGTGAATAATAGTTCAATGGCGATATCTTCAGCTTCTAACCAAATAGTCAACGGTAACCATCACCTGTCATCACGCACAGAAGAACAGTCGTCGTCGATTGTTGAAACCGCAGCATCAATGGAAGAACTCACCAGCACAGTACGGCATAATGCCGAGAATGCTATACAGGCCAACAAACTGGCTGCCGAAGCGACACAAGCGGC
>NZ_CBFFRK010000201.1:0-3456 GCF_965644245.1 Erwinia sp. V71 | reverse complement strand
GGACAAACCACATCAATCGTTGCCATCAATCATCCAAAGGGCAAAGAGTACAACAACACTAAGTCTGCGTCACGACCAGTTTATGCAGCGATGTCCGTCGGGTATTCACGGACAATAAAGCGCCAGCGATTGTCTGGCGTAATGCAGACGATAATAAACTGCTGTTTCATGGTGATGAGGAAGGGCGCCCGCCCGAGGAGATTTTTGCCACCGGGCTGACGGCACCCGATCCGACCGGTTCAATGCTTATGCGCGATGGCGCGCATAAAGGGGCGATGGAGAGCTTTTCGTATTCGTTCCACATTGCTGCAGAATTCGCCGGGTATGACCCGCAGCAGTTTCCTGGCCTCGGCCGTTATGTGTATCTCATTTCAGTCGATGGCGGGCTGGATGTGGAGGGATCGCTGCATCCGGGCCAGACATCCGAGGCAGAAATTGCCTACCCGGGAGGGGTTCACCGCCGGCATATCGTCGGGGCACTGACCATGGATAAGGCGCTGCATATTGCGGCGTATCAGCCCAATCCTGCGTTCAGACAGGCTGATAACGTCACGCCCGAGGGGTTTGTCGATGTCATCACCGTATGTTCTGCCGATCTCAGTATCCGTACCTGGCTGAATCCGGCTAACCACCATGTCATTCATCCGGAGATGGTGCGTGTCAGAGCGGGTACTCCGGTAACGATTTCGCTGGCGGATGCGCTGGGGACGCCGTTTGTCAGTGCCTGGCGGGTGAATAACGTGTTATCCGATTTTGATGCGCAAAGCCAGACCGGCGCATCATCCTGTCTGATCGATACCCGCCAGACCCGGCCTGACCGCACCATTTTTGTTGAAGCGGTGCAGGATTATGATTTTCTTGATGACCATAATGACAAGATTGATCCGCAGCGCATCAAGTCAGAAGGCATTGCACTGGTGCCGGAAAAAGGGCCGACAGCGTTCAGCGTACAGGCCAGCAAAAATGGCGAGCACTATGATTACCATTTCACATGGACGCCGCCAGCGATACTGACTGGTGTGACAGGCTACCGGGTGTATCTGATCAGCAAAGATGGCGCACACTATAAACGTCGTGAGGTGTTTTATGTCGGCGGCGCGGAGACGCGCGAGGGCATTTTGTATGCCACGGCAGGCTCACCCCCTGATGGCAGCGAGTTTATTGTCACTGCCTGTATCGGTAATGATGCGGAGACGGGGGATTCACTGGTATCGGCTGCGCCACGTCAGAAACGGCGCTGAGAGGGGAACAGGCTGGGGGAGCAAACATCGTCCCCCAGCGTTGCACTAATCAGTAAGGTGCTGGCAGGTTTTTACGTTCCAGCTGGAAGTGGTTTACCAGGTTCTCCAGCAATACCGCCTGTTCTTCCAGTGCACTGGCAGAGACGGAAGAGGCGGAGACCAGCGAGGCATTCTGCTGAGTAGTGGTATCCAGCTCGCTCACCGCGCGGGCAATCTGCTCGATGCCGCGGCTCTGCTCTTCGGATGCCGAGGAGATCTCTTCCATAATATCGTTAACCCGGCTGATCGCGCTGACCACGTTTTCCATGGTTTCACCGGCACGCACTACCTGGGCATTACCGTTATCAATCCGGCTCACTGATTCGTTGATCAGCTGCTCGATATCTTTTGCCGCCTGCGAACTGCGCTGCGACAGATTACGCACTTCGCTGGCCACGACCGCAAAGCCACGGCCCTGTTCACCGGCGCGTGCGGCTTCAACCGCGGCGTTCAGTGCCAGGATATTGGTCTGGAAGGCGATGCTGTTAATTACGGCAGTAATATCGGCAATCTTCTTCGAACTGGCGGAGATATCACCCATTGTTTTCACCACATCGCGCACCGCGGCGCCACCGACGGCGGCCGTTTTTGACGCTTCGGCAGCAATTTCGCTGGCATGACGCGCGTTATCGGCGTTGTTTTTCACCGTTGACGTCAGCTGCTCCATACTGGCAGCGGTTTCCACAACAGCGGCAGCCTGCTGTTCAGTGCGGGTGGAGAGGTCAGTATTGCCGACATTGATGGATGATGCCGCCTGCGACACCGTCAGCACGCTGCTGCGCACATCACCAATCACCAGACGCAGGCGCTCATTCATGCGGCCCATTGCGGAAGCCAGTTTACCCAGCTCATCATGGCGGTCGTCCTGGAATTCAGAACTCAGATCGCCACTGGCAATGCGCTCAGCCAGCGCCAGGTTCTGCATCACCGGCCGGGTAATCTGGCGGATGATATACCAGGCTACCAGCACGCCAAACAGTATCGCCAGGGCACCCATGATCAGCATCATGGTGGATGCGCCGAAGGTTAAGGCGTCATTTTCGGCTTTCACCAGCGCCATAATCTGTTTGATTGAGGCGCTGCTCTTATCACCCGCGGTTTTCACCTCGTTTTCTGCGGCACGTAGTTCTGCATAAGCGGCGTCATAGTTATTGCTCAGCTGCTTGTAACTGAGCGCGTCCTGCCACAGCTTCTGCAGCGTGGCCTGGCTGTCCGCGGGCAGCTGTGGCAACAGGGTGGTTAGCGAGCGTTGTGTTTCTGTCACCTGGCTGTCCAGTGATTTGCGCAGGGCATCACTGGTGCTGAAACGCAGTGCCCAGGCTTTTTCCTGCACCTGGCTGATCGCCAGTAACTGAGTGAACAGCGTGGCAGTGAGGGTCGTGTCTGCCAGCGGTGTGCGGATCAGCTGCGCGTAGCTTTCCGTCTGGTCTTTATTATTCAGACCATCGAGTTGGGTACGCAGGGCGGAAAGTTTGTCGGTCGCGGCGGTCATTGCCGTGATGCTGGTCTGGAAGCTGTTAAGATGGCTGGCAATGTCCTGGATAATCTTTTTCTGATCGTCCGGCCAGGCCAGTTCACTGGCTTCTTTATTCAGCGCTGAAGCATGGGTGACAAAATCGGACATGATTTTGCCCGCTTTCTCATCGCCGTAGAGGTATTTCAGCCGGTTAATCTTGGCCTGAAACACTTCGATATTGATGTCGTACACCAGATTGGTTTTTTCATACAAGCCGCGTATCGACTGAAAACGCCCCACACTGAGCAGGGTAGCGAGTGCTACCAGTAACAGCACCAGACCAAATCCAATCGAGAGCTTACGGGTGATTCTGACGTTTCGTAATCGGGATGCCAAACCTGTCATTATTCTTCTCCTTGCCTGCCAAAAATGCCATAAAACAAAAAGACCCTGTGTTCGTTATCGGACTGTTCTGGCGGGAATTTAGGGCGAGCAGTGCTCTGACCAGCGAGAAGTGTGATCGGTGCACGTAAGTGAAGAAAATGTGATGAAAGTGATTGATGGGAAAGGTTAATTAATGAGCAGGTGCGGCAGCGGGGGGAATAAGACGGATCAATATCCGTCTGGATAATCAATGGTGACATTATGGAAGGTGCGATTTAATCGTCAATTATGAGAACATAACCCTTTCTTTGACATAGACTTTTCACGATGCCCGCT
>NZ_CBFFRK010000200.1:0-3463 GCF_965644245.1 Erwinia sp. V71 | reverse complement strand
ACAGCTCAGCTAAGGTAAGGCTAATACAGCTAAGGACTCCACTGAACCCCACCGATTAAATCGCACCTTCCCTAAGTCACTGTTTCTGAATAGTAAACAAAAAAAGACCGAATACGATTCCTATATTCGGTCCAGGGAAATGGCTCTTGTGGAGCCGTGCGCTAAAAGTTGGCATTAATGCAGGCGATGTCGCCTTGCCCTTTAAAGCGTAGACAAAACGTGCGGGAATGCCAGCCAGTGGTAAACGGCTTAGATGAAAGAAGTTAACATTGTGATCGTTCTGGCAGAAATCCAAAATCCGTACTGGCTGAAAGCAGCAGCACAGGAATAAAGCGATCAGATAGCAGAAGGAAAAAACCAGACAGGCAGCACACCCACCAGTGCACCGCCCTGCCCCTAACCGGCTCAGCTACACAGTGTTTTCGCGCGCTCGATAAACGGCGCCAGGCTCATTTTCTGGCCCGGATTTTTCGGATCATCAATCTGGATAATGGTGATTGGCACTGCATTCACCTGCTTGCTATTCATCATCTCGCTGGCCTTATCATCCAGCGGATACTGCACCAGCGTGCTCGGGTTAATCGCAAACAGTGCGCCATTATTCGCGCAGGTGAGCATCACTTCTTCACGGTTAAATGCCCATTTTTCTTTACCAATTTCAAAACGACTAACGGTAATGATTTGTGAGGCAGCCAGTGCGCTGCTGCTGATGCCCATCGCGAGCAGTAAACAGACCAGTTTTTTCATCGAGTTTCCTGATTTCATTCCACGCACCCGAACCGTCGGGCGCAAAAAACACATTATGCTGGTGCCAGCGTGGCAAAAATGCTGACCAGCAACAGCACCACAACGCTCAGCACCATTTCCAGCTGAGTCATGCGAATAAATGCCTGTTGCGTCTGCGCGCCCGCGCGGCGAAAGCGCGGCACCAGCCAGTAGCGGTTAAACAGCGCAATCAACACCATCAACCCCACCAGCACGGTTTTTACCAGCAGCAGCTGGCTGTAGAGCGCAAAGCTGGTCAGCGGCCAGCCAAGAATTATCAGCGAGTTGATGATACCGCTGATAATCACCAGCGCAACCGCCAGATGACCATAGCGCGAAAAACGCATCATGGTGCGAATCGCATCGGTGCGCAGCGCAATCACACGCGCATCCGCCATCAGCAACAGCACCGGCGGCAAACCGCCGACCCAGAATGCACAGGCAACCAGATGCAGGGCATGGTTGGCGCGCTGCAATGCCCCGGGCCAGCCGTCGAGCATGGCAGCATGACCAACGAACGCCAGACCGCAGAGCTGGGCAAGTCCGGCCACCAGCAACAGTTGCTGGCGTGGCAGACCACGCAGGAGAAAAGCGCCGCAGGCCAGCAGCGGCAGCACGATCTGCCAGCGCCAGGCTGAACCAAACCCCGTGCCCAGCACCGCCTGCCAGGTCGCGGCATCGGCGATATTACGCCAGTCGCCACTCATCAGCCCGGTCTGCACCGCCAGCAGTGCCTGCGCGCTCAGCAGTGCCGTCACGCTGCTGACCAGCAGCAGCGGATGCAGTCGCTGTGCCAGTCGGGTGCGATAGCGTCTGGGCGCCAGCAATGCGCTATAGAAGGCGCTTCCCGCCAGCAGCATCACCGCGGCAAAGTGGAGCCAGCGGCAGGCAATAAATAAGGTACTTAGCGACATCGGCTGCTTCACGCTGAAGCGGTCTTCCCCTGTGGTTTGCGGTCCCTGCGCAGGCAGGACTTGCCATGATGGCAGGCAGAATACTCCGCGCGTGCCAGCCTGTCGAGGCGATCGGGGTGATCCTGCGTGCTGTTGCTTGCCAATCCCGGCTAACTGCATTACTTTTGCCGCAGAGTTACAGGAGAATTGCATGTCAAATAATCTGGCGCCCCTGCCAAAAGAAGAGAAAGATAAGGTGAATGTAGACCTGGCTGCGGCAGGAGTGGCGTTTAAAGAGCGCTATAACATGCCGGTCGTCGCCGATCTGGTGGAACGCGAGCAGCCGGAAGCGCTGCGCGACTGGTTCCGTCAGCGTCTGCAGCATCATCGCCAGGCTTCTCTGAGCCTGTCGCGTTTACCTTACGAACCGAAACAGAAATAAGGCTGCCGGGTAAATCATGCTGCGTGTCATTGATACCGAAACCTGCGGTTTGCAGGGAGGCATTGTCGAAATCGCGTCGGTGGATGTGGTCAACGGCCAGATCGTCAATCCGATGAGCGACCTGGTGTGTCCCGATCGCCCTATCAGCCGCCAGGCCATGGCGGTACACCGGATTACGGAAGCGATGGTGCGCGATAAGCCGCCCATCGAAGAGACGATTCATCGTTATCAGGGCAGTGCATACTACGTGGCGCATAACGCCAGCTTTGACCGCCGCATGCTGCCGCCAATGTCCGGCGAGTGGATTTGCACCATGAAACTGGCGCGCACGTTGTGGCCGGGGCTGAAATATGGCAATCAGGCGCTGCGTGAAAGTCTGCAACTGGCGGTCACACCTCCTGCTGGTTTGCATGCTCACCGCGCGTTGTATGACTGTTATGTCACTGCGGCGCTGCTGATCCGCATTATGGAAATCTCCGGCTGGGATGCGCTGCAAATGGCGCAGCAAATGCAGGCGAAGAAAAGTGCCGACATCTTCCCGTTCGGTAAGTATCGCGGACGCAAAATCGCCGATGTGGCGAAGCGCGATCCGGGTTATCTGCAGTGGATGCTGAGTAATATCCCGGATCTGGACGCCGGTTTGCGCAGCGCAATGCTGCAACATCTCGACGTATAGAATGCTGGCGGGTGTGCAACCTTTTTATTATCACGGTTGCACACCCGGACTATTTTCAGTAACGGCACATGGTAATATCTGATTATTTTTCTGCTTATCGTTATCTGAAAAATAAAATAGCCTGCCGCGACAACCTCAACATTGAATAAACAAAGCGGAATCATAGCCGACAGGTCACTGAGATATCTCCAGCGCCTCAGAGAAACAGATTACATTCATTCGCCAGCATAATTTTCTGTCGCTAACCTGACACCGTTGAAAAACAGACAGATGCCAGTTCTCTCTGGCAGAAAATGTGTCAATACAACGTTTAATTCACGCCATTCAATTGGCAGTAACTATTATCAGAGCACTGACATCCGAATTTGACAATAACAACAGTCAACGCAATAATCACCGCCACTTTTTAATAGCAGCACCAGATTAATTAACACCGTAAAAAGGATAATAAAAAATCCATTGTTTTTAAGTTAAATAGATTAAGCCAGAATATTTATTGCCATAAAAAATTTATCACTGCATACACCAATGCAGTACAAACCATGATATCTGAAACCTGCTTATTGCGATGACCAGAGATAATATGATGATCAATTGCGCTAACAGAATTGGGCGGATTCAAGTTCGAAGTGCAACGCTAAGCCGCCTGTCTTCACTCTGCAAAGACCACTGAAGGCTGCCGGAACC
>NZ_CBFFRK010000199.1:0-3595 GCF_965644245.1 Erwinia sp. V71 | reverse complement strand
GGGCATCGTGAAAAGTCTATGTCAAAGAAAGAGTTATGTTCTCATAATTGACGATTAAATCGCACCTTCCCTAACTGCATTCCCCGGCAGGACGGCTTAACAAACACACGTTTGATTTCGCCTGCGTGATGATCCTGCAGCAGGACCGCGCCGCAACCGACCGCCTGACCTGTATTATCACGCACAAGTAAACAGCGAATGGAATCATCTTGCTGGGTGCTGATATCAATACAATGATTGCTCTCTGCCGGGTACAGTGCCGACTGAAAAGTATCCAGTTCGGAGATCAATTGCTGAAGTTCTGGCTCATTTTTGGTGACTTCTGTAATCGTGAACATCACTATTTTCCTTATCTCCCTGTGATGCCATAGTCTAGTTCCCTCCCGCCTGGGGGATGTAATAATTTATTATTATGAGAACGTTAGCCTGTTTTCGACAGGTCTGTATGGTTAACCACGGAGGTCAGCCAGGATGTTAACAATCCGGGAAGCGACGATTCAGGATGCCACATTACTGGCACAGTTAGGATAGGCCAGCTATTACCATCATTTTGCCCATCAGTGGCAGTCTGCTGATGAACTGAGTGAATTTATCAGCCATGAGTATTCTGCTGAGACGCTGGAGATAAGCCTGAAAGATAGCGCTGTCTGCTGGTTCATCGCGGAAACTGACAAGCCGGTGGGGTTTGCCAAACTGACCTGGCATTGCGCGATACCTGGCAGTCAGCAATCCGGCAGCTTACTCAATAAACTCTATTTCGCGCCAGGTGAGACTGGTAAGGGATATGGCAGGGCATTTCTTACTGACGTGATGATGCGGGTTCAGCAGCGGGGAGAGGCACTGTTCTGGCTGGAAGTGCTGCAAAGCAATCCTGATGCCCGCCGTTTTTATACGTCTTTCGGTCTGCAGCATATCGGTGATACTGAGTTTTGCAGCCGCTCGCAGCGCAGCATATTACATATTCTGGCTAAGCGCTTCTGCTGAAAGCCTTTTTCACAAAACGTGCCAGTTTTTTCCGCAATATTTGGCAACCCTGACCGATTGCATTAGATTGTTCGGGCACGAATTTCCTCACAGGAGTGCTTACTATGATCGAAGTGATTGCTGCTTTTTCTGCCAAACCCGGCAAAGAAGATGCGCTGCGTAAAGCAACGCTGGATGTTGTTGAACCGACGCGTGCTGAGAGTGGCTGCGTGCAGTTTGTGGTACACGAAGATCTCAATCAGCCCGGTGCTTTTTTCATTCGTGAAACATGGAAAAGCCAGGAAGATTTAGATAAACATTTCCAGATGCCGTACCTGCAGAATCTGGTCGAACTGCATAAAGAACTGCTGGCCGGTGAGCTGAAACTGCACCAGCTGAAAGTATACTAAGCCGCACCACGGCTGTTTATGCTGAACCGCCTGCGGGCGGTTTTTTCTTTTCCCGCTGCGAGGGCTCCGCCTTGCACTGAATGCCCGACGGGCGTAGCCTTGGCCGGTATCGTTTCATATCACAGACAGATGTCATGACCACCTTTGAAGCGCTGTTTTCCCGCCTGGCGCGTTCTCCGTTTCGCCAGCGTTTCCATCTTACGCTGAAAGATCGCGACTACTGCTTTAACAAAGGTAAGACGCTGATTGCGTCGCATGCGGCAGACTTTATCGCGCAGCGTCTGGCGCCCGCGCATCCGCCTAATGACGGTAAGCAAACGCCAATGCGCGGTCATCCGGTGTTTATCGCCCAGCATGCGACGGCCACCTGTTGCCGTGGTTGTCTCGAAAAATGGCACCATATTGAGGCCGGGCAGCCCCTGAATGCGCAGCAGCAGCGTTATGTGGTTGAGGTGCTGCTGTACTGGCTGGAAAAAGAAGTGATGAAGTGACCGCGCCATCACGCGGTCACTCGCCGGGCGGGTTAATGCAGTTCTTCACGCAATTTGAATACCCGCACCATCTCCAGCAACTGCTCAGCCTGCTGCTGCATTGACTGCGCTGCTGCCGACGACTGCTGCGACAGGGTGGCGTTTTGCTGTGTCGCGGTATCCATATGGGTGATCGCTACGTTCACCTGATCGATGCCGGTGCTCTGCTCATGACTGGCCATGGAAATGGTTTCGACCAGCTGGCTGACACGTTGCACGCTGGCGACAATTTCTTCCATCGCGCTGCCCGCGCCTTTCACCAGTGTGTTGCCCTGGTTAATACGTGCCACTGAGCTGTCGATCAGCGTGCCGATCTCTTTCGCTGCCGTGGCTGAGCGTTGCGCCAGCGCACGCACTTCCGCCGCCACTACAGCAAATCCTTTGCCCTGTTCACCGGCGCGCGCTGCTTCTACTGCGGCATTCAGCGCCAGAATATTGGTCTGGAAAGCAATGCCATCAATCACGTCGATAATATTGCTGATTTCGCTGGAATACTGGTTAATCTCACTCATGGTTTTCACGACCTGATCCACCACTTCTCCCCCCTGATGAGCAACGGTAAAAGCGTCGCGGCTGATATTGCTGGCGACACGTGAGTTCTCGGCATTGTTTTTGACGACGGATGTCAGCTGCTCCATCGACGCGGCAGTTTCCACAATCGCCCCTGCCTGGGCTTCGTTACGCGCTGAAAGTTCACGGCTGCCAGTGGCAATCTCACCCGAGGCAGTAGCGATGGTTTCGGTGCCTGAACGCACACCGGCGACAATACGCGTCAGATTATTATTCATATCGTGCAGCGCCTGCATCAGCTCGGCGGTTTCATCGCGGCCACTGACTGTAATGTCGGCCTGCAGATCACCCGCGGCGACGGTACGGGCAATGGCGACGGCCTGCGCCAGCGGACGGGTGATGCTGCGTACCAGCCACCAGGTGATGATAAAGCCCGCAATCAGGGTAAACACCATTCCCAGCAGCAGCATCATTCGCGTCTTCTGATACAGCGCCAGATTGCGTGCATCACTCTGTTCACGGATCAGCTGCGCCTGCTTCAGTGTGCTGGCAACCATCTCATCGATCATGCGTGTTGGCTCACGGTCAATACCGGACACCAGCTTATCCACCCGCTGCGGGCTGGTTGCATCCTGAATCTGGTATTGCTGCAGGGCGGCGGTGTAGCGCTGTTCCAGCTCGGCATGCAGCGCGCGCGTTTTCAGCACTTCAGCGTTATTCATACCCAGTTGCGGCAGATATTTGCTCAGTTCGGTCAGCAGACCCTGCGTTTTCTGGCTCTGTTCGATAAACGCTTTACGGTATTTATCGAATTGTTCCTGATCCTGTGTGCCGCGCAGCAGGGTGTTTTTCCACTCCTGTACCTGAATCTTGAACTGCACCTGCGCATTACGCGCGGTGTCGATACTTTCTGAAATCACCTGTTCCGTGGCCATAATTTGCTGGTTCTGCGCGTGTCCGGCGGCGTTAACCAGCAGGCCGCGGATACCAAGAAAGAGCGTTGCCAGCAGCAAAATGGCAGCCAGCAGCCCGAGCCGTTGCCCGATGGTAAGGTGGTTAAGTTTCATAGCGGTGGTTATTTCCCGGGTTAAAGAAAAAAAGTAAACGGCGGATTCAAGTTCGAAGTGCAACGCTAAGCCGTCTGTCTTAACTCTGCAAAGACCACTGAAGGCTGCCGGAACC
>NZ_CBFFRK010000198.1:0-3628 GCF_965644245.1 Erwinia sp. V71 | reverse complement strand
AGGATAGCTTATCGGTAGCTAACCGTCCCTCCATCCACATGACCAAGCGTTGCACTTATTATCTGAATTCGCGAACAAGGTGTTACACCAGCGGGTATCGACCACAGGCACAGCAGGCTTTAGCGGGGAGGAAAGCGGGTGGCAGAAGGATTACGCGGCAACCAGTTCATTCATAATATAAAATCTGGTTTGTGACAGTTTTATGAAATTTAGCATCTGACGGGAAAAGCATCAGACAGCCTGCGGGCAGGCTGTCTGAACGCGGGGATCAGCTGAATACGCTGATGGCATTGACCAGACGATGTGCCTGGTTTTTCATGGCTTCCGCTGCCTGCACGCTCTCTTCGGCCAGTGAGGCATTCTGGCGGGTGTTCTGATCCAGCACTTCCACTGCCTGACCGACTTCATTCAGGCCGCTGCCCTGTTCGTGGGTGGCGGTACTGATCTGATTCAGCAGATCTTTCACACTCTGCACTTTATCCACCATTTCGGTGATGGCATCGCCCGCTTCGCGTACCTGGTCTGCACCGGTGGCTACGTTCTGCGTGCTGGCCTGCATCAGCTGACGGATTTCACTGGCGGCATTACCACTGCGGTTCGCCAGATGGCGTACTTCACTGGCAACAACGGCAAAGCCTTTACCCTGTTCACCGGCGCGTGCCGCTTCCACCGCCGCATTCAGCGCCAGAATATTGGTCTGGAAGGCGATGCTGTCGATCAGGCTTAACATGGTGGCGATTTGCGTCGAACTGGCGGAGATTTTATCCATGGTGCCCACCACGCTTTGCATCACTTCACGGCTTTCCAGCGCGGCTTCACTGACGGTGATGGCGAAGCTGTTGGCTTTATCGGTGCTGTCGGTATTGTTCTCGACGGCACGCGTCATCTGCTCCATCGCGGCAGCCGTCTGTTGCACACTGGCGGCGGTCTGTTCAGTACGGATGGCGATCTTCTCGCTGTCCTGCGCCAGCACATCACTGGCCTGATGAACGTTGATCACCTGCTCACGCACATCGTTCACCAGCCAGCGGAACATCAGACCCTGCTGACTGACGGCGCGCAGCGTCATACCCACTTCATCCACGCGGTCGAAGTTATCTACCCGGTGGTCAGCACCGGTGGCGACATTCAGCGCCAGACGACAGGCTCTCTCCATCGGACGGGAAATCTGCCACTCCAGCCAGCTGCACACCAGCGCAGAGGCCAGCAATGACAGCCCACCCGCCAGCAGCAGCGGTGAGCCGCTGACGCCCGCCAGCAGTGAACCGCCGATGCTGAGTAACCAGAAAGCTGCGGCAGCGCTGCGCAGACGCCAGCGCAGTGGCAGGGTTTTCAGCGCGGTCAGTTTTTTGCGCAGGCCGGTACGCAACAGCAGGCCTTTATGCAGACGCCAGCCGGTGAGCTGGCCGTTACGCATCTGTTGATACAGCGCCTCTGCGGCAGCCACTTCCTCGCGCCCGGGCTTGATGCGTACCGACATATAGCCGGTAATTTTGTTATCACGGATCAGCGGCACCACGTTCGCGCGCACCCAGTAGTAATCCCCGTTCTTGCGTCGGTTCTTCACCAGCCCGGTCCACGGCTGTCCTTGTTTGATGGTTTTCCACAGGTCGCCAAACGCCGGTTTTGGCATATCCGGGTGGCGCACGAGGTTGTGCGGTTGTCCTTCGATCTCCTCAAGAGAGTAACCACTGACATCGACAAAGCTTTGATTGGCATAGGTAATATTGCCGTGGATGTCGGTGGTGGTCATCAGGGTGGTGTCGTCGTCGAGAATATACTCATTACTGGTCAGGGCGGGCAGAGCGTAGCGACTCATGTCGGATGTTCTCCATGATGGTGGTCTGGATATTCTACTTAATCGGGAGCTTATCGGCAGTCGCGCTGTTAACTTTACGTGAAAAAAGTAAATATGAGATCTCCGTAGCATTGCGGAAATGTGGGGCTTTTTGTGGCGATGTTGCGGCTATGAGTAAAAATATGGCCGCCTGAAGGGCGGCCAGCAAGAGTGCGATCGGCTGAGTGCTGCCGGCAGGTGAATATCAGGCGACGAAATGCAGCCACAGCCAGGAGAATGGCATCACCAGCACCAGGGCGGGCAACATATTGGCGACAGGGAAGGTCTTGATATTGCAGATGCGTAATCCGGTGGCGACCATCAGCAGGCCGCCTGCACAGGAGAAATCGGCCATCATATCGGGGGTAATCATTGGCAGGATCAATGTTGCCAGCGTTGCCAGTCCGACCTGAATAATCACCAGCGGAATGCCAATCACCATCACCGAGAAGCCGAGCATGGTGGCGAAAATCGCCGCGGTAAACAGATCCAGCACCGTTTTGATATACAGAATGGACGGATCGCCGGTCATCCCTTCGTGCATGGCGCCGAAAATGCCGGTGCCGCTGGCGCAGAACAGCACCAGAATCGCGACAAATTTTTCGGTAAATTCATCCTGGCTCAGCCCTTTTACCGGTGGCAGGAATTTATTAATCAGCGTGCGTGTCGACCCTGCCGCTTTGCCAATGCCTTTTTCCACATACAGGATTTCACCCAGTGCGGTGCCGATAATCATCGCCAGCACCACTGCCGGCATAAACTTAACTTTAATAATCAGGCTGATGCCAAGACCAACGGAACAGAGGCCGAAGATCATCGGCAGCGAATTTTTTACCCGGTCAGAGATAAAAGAGCTGGCGAGAGCCCCCAGCAGGCCGCCAATAATGACCGCAGAGCCATTAACGTATGGGCCAATTAACATAGTGCATCCTTTTTAGCGTAGGTTATTGTTGCGCCGGAAGATTGTAGTCGCCCCAGCGCGGAATGGCACGAACATCGAGTCCAAAAAGATCCAGCGCCCGTGCCACGCTGTGGGTGATAATGTCATCCACCGTTTGCGGGCGCTGATACAGCGCTGGAACGGGCGGGAACAGAATCCCGCCCATCATGGTAACCCGCTCCATATTCTGCACATGGCCGAGATGCAGCGGTGTTTCACGTACCATCAGCACCAGACGACGGCGCTCTTTCAGCACCACATCCGCGGCGCGTGTCAGCAGATTATCTGTCAGGCTGCTGGCAATACTGGCAAGCGAACGCATCGAGCAGGGCGCCACCAGCATGCCCAGCGTTTTAAACGAACCGCTGGAAATGGACGCGCCCAGGTTGCCAATATTGTGTACCACATCCGCCATCGCCATCACTTCGGTCAGCGAGTAGTCGGTTTCCAGTTCGCAGGTATTTTCCGCGCCTTTTGAAATCACCAGATGCACTTCCAGCGATTTGCCCTGCAACAGTTGCAGCGCTTTGACGCCATACTGAAAGCCCGATGCGCCGCTGATACCGACGATGATGCGTTGGGTCGCCATGTGCTATTCCTTATTCGAAGTCCGGCAGAAAACGTTTTACGTCGACAGTTTTAAAGCGTGAACGCTGGAAGTGTGCTTTCAGATGGAACGGCACGGTACAGTCGTAAAGGGTTTTGCATGACATCCCTTCCTGCGTCAGGGCCGGGTTGTAGAGCGGCGACTGCGACGGGTCGAGCGGATGGCAGCGCGCGAATTCAGATAATAAGTGCAACGCTTGGTCATGTGGATGGAGGGACGGTTAGCTACCGATAAGCTATCCTGC
>NZ_CBFFRK010000197.1:0-3637 GCF_965644245.1 Erwinia sp. V71 | reverse complement strand
TCACCATGGGTAAAGGATGTTAAAAAGTGTTCACCATGTCCCCGAACACCTGTCTGCAATGTCCCCGGACCGTACAATAACATGGGGGAAGGGCAGGGAGGGGGGGCCGCGATGATATTGCTGAGTCGTTGCCCCCATCCCAGCCTTCCCCTGCAAAACGGGGGAAGGAGTACGGAGTGCATCTCGGTGAGTTAGCCGATCCGCGCACTGGCTCGCCAGCGTACAATATCAATCAGCAGGAACAACAACAGACTGACGCCCATCACGGGCAGACTGTAAGCCAGCGCCAGGCTGATCGCCGCCAGCAGGATACGCAGGCTGATGCTCAGTCTGCGCCAGCCATACATCAGCGTATCCGCCGGATTCGCCTGCTGTCTGATTGCCGGCCGGCGCAGCCACCACATGCGGTAACCCACCACCACCATCACGCACAGCCCCAGCCCGAACAGCGCCAGCACCAGCTGATTGGCAAGGCCAAACAGCACGCCCATATGCGCATCGACACCCCAGCGCGTCAGTTTTGCCAGCAGACCGAACCGGGCGAACTCCACTTTATCCACGACCTGGAAGTTGACCGGATTGACAGCAACAGCATCAACCTGGGTCGGCCAGCTGCGATCAATCTCGGAAACGGTCCAGGCTTTGTCTGCAGTATAAGCAGGGCGGATCTCGACTTTACCCGCCGTGATATCGGTCTGGCGCGCACTCGCCAGTACGGCGTCAAATTGCGCCGGTGTAATGGTGGCGGGTGCGGGATGATGCGCCGCCATCGCCATACCATGCTGGTGATGTTCGGCATGCTCATCCATCGGCATCATCGCGTCGCTGCTGTCGAGCCGGGTGTTCACTGACGGTGTTAACCAGCCAAAGTGGGCACGCATCTGGGCAATATTGTTGCCCGCCCAGTTGGACCAGGTTAAGCCGGTGGCGGAAAAGAACACCAGACCGAGAAACAGCGCCAGTCCCAGCGTGGTATGCCAGTAACGCTGGCGCAGAAAGCGGCCGGTCTTCGAGGGTTTACGCGTGCCTGCCGTACGACGTGGTGTACGGCTCAGCGCCCACAATGCCACACCACCCAGCGCAGCGATCCACAACCAGCTGGCGGCCAGTTCACTGTAGTTACGGCCTGCATCGCCAAGCAACAGGCTGCGATGCAGATAGTCGAGCCAGGTGCGGAACGGCAGCACACCGCTGGTGCCATACACCATCAGCTCACCACGAATCTCCAGCGTTTTGGGATCGACAAACACGGCCCGGGTTTCCGACGGCCCGGCATCGGCATCGCGGAACATCACCCGGGTGGTTTCCCCGGAAGTGGGGGCCGGACGCACGGCGACAATATGTGCACCGTTACCCATATGGCGCAGTGCGCTGTCCACCTGCTGCGACAGCGGGTGATCCGCGCCACTGGCATCGGTAAACAGCTGATGCTGATACAGCTGGTTTTCCAGCTGCGGCGTCAGTACGTACAGTGTGCCGGTCAGGGCCGCGACAAAAATAAACGGGCCAATAAACAGGCCGATGTAGAAGTGCAGGCGACGCAGCAGGTGCATCAGCGCCTGACTGTTTTGCGTCGTTTCGGCGCGCGCGACTGACGCGGCCGGGATAATTTTTTCCGACATAACGCTTCCTGGAGTCCTTTCAGACAAATGCAGGTGCCCATCGTGCAGTACGACGGGTGACTAATTTCATTAATTTCAGGCGATGGCAGCAGGAAGCGGCGGGGCGCGCGGGCGGAAATGAATCGGGACAAAAACGGCGGTAAACAGCGGCTCAGGCGTGGCAACCGGCGGCGCGGCGGCCTGCAGCAGCGTCCACAGTTCTGGCAGATGACTCAGGTTCAGCGGCAGATGGATCAGCAGCACACAGTAGCCACAGGCGCTGTCATCCATCATCGACATACTGTGGAATGTGGCAGGTTTGACGGGCTTTGCTGGCGAGTGATGCCGCATCGTGCTGCTATGGTGCGACATTTCGTCCATTGGCATGGCGGACGCTGAAGCTGAAGGTTCCTCCGCCATCATCATCCCGCCATGGTGCATCATCATCGGCATCGCACTGCCACGCGCATGCTCCAGTGATTTTGAGATCACCGGGGCAATAAACAGCAGCAGCATGGCGAACAAACCAAGCCAGGCCGGCAAGTGGCTGTGCGCGTGCGAAAGTCGAATCAGAGACACATGTCACCTGTCATAAAAATCACGCGGGGATTGTAGCCGAATCCGCGCCGGATGTGACAACTGATTACCGGAAAAAGAACGTAGCAGGCTGAAGCAGCATTTGTTGCTTTGTGCGCAAATGAGCGATGGTGGGCACTGGCGGATAAATGCATGGTCACAGGCTGCTTAATCTGGAAAGGCAAAGAGGATAATCACAAGGAGAAGAGAGATGACAACTCTGGATATTGGGCTGACCCATGTCGCGTTTGAAGTGAAAGATTTAGCCAAAAGCATCGACTTTTACCAGCGCTATGGCGGGATGAAGGTTATTCATCAGCGTGAGCCAGGTGCTCCTGATGCGGAAAAAGTGGCGTGGCTGTCCGATTTGACCCGCCGCTTTGCCATTGTGCTGGTGCAGACTGTGCTGAGTGAAGATACACCGCTGGGACCATTCGGCCATCTTGGTGTTGCCTGCGCCAGCCGCGAAGAGATTGATGATAAAGTGGCAATGGCGCAACGTGAAGGTGTCCTGCGTCGGGCACCGGAGCAGTCCCCACCACCTGTGGGCAATTGGGCATTTTTCGCCGATCCTGACGGCAATACGCTTGAGTTGTCTTATGGGCAACAGGTAGGAGACCAGGTGGATCTGGCGCATCTATCCTGAGTAACAGGACACGGGCGAGCGGCTGCTCGCCCGAAAACAGGCTCACTCAGGCCGCGGCGGGTTCGCAGACATCAATCCATGTTGCAGCGGTCAGCTCCGCCATCTGTTGTGGCGAAATTCGCACTGCGCTGTGGATCGCGCCGGCGGCTGGCAGCACTTCCGTGAAATCTTTCAGCGAGACATCGCAGTAGACCTGTAGGGGATTTTCCAGCCCGAACGGGCAAACGCCACCTACCGGATGCCCGGTCCAGTTAACCACTTCATCGGTGCTCAGCATGCGCGCTTTGGCGCCCAGCGCCTGTTTCAGCTTGCGATTATCCAGGCGGGCATCGCCGCGTGTCACAATCAATACCACCCGATCTTTTACTTTTAACGACAGCGTCTTGGCAATCTGGCCCGGTGTGACGCGGTGAGCTTTCGCCGCCAGCGCGACGGTGGCCGTGCTTTCTGCCAGCTCAATAATATCAATTTCAGGTGCGCGCTCGGCAAAGAACTGCCGTACTGACTCCAGGCTCATGCTTATCTCCGTCGTGTTAGCCGCCGATAAAGCTGCCACAACCGCCGGGATCTGTAAACTGAATGTCAGAAGAAAAATTTGCACTAAGTCGCGTGATTCTGCTGGGGGTCTGCTAGCGGTGGGCGGATTCCCGACACGTCAGGCAGAATAGTTAGTTTCTTTTATTAATTAATTTAAATTAATTAATAGCAAGCTAAGGAAGACATATTCAGCAATAGTCCAGCGCGAATTCAGATAATAAGTGCAACGCTTGGTCATGTGGATGGAGGGACGGTTAGCTACCGATAAGCTATCCTG
>NZ_CBFFRK010000196.1:0-3782 GCF_965644245.1 Erwinia sp. V71 | reverse complement strand
GTTTACCGCTCATGGGCACCTCTCTTTAAGTCATCTTAAATGACTCCGAGGTGTCTGTTAAACCCGTGGCGATTCATATATTAATGGCACTGATATCAGATTAGAGAAATCTCGCGGTGTTTAATCCACGGTAATACATCATCGATGTACGTTCCTGGCACAAAACAGACAGACTTTAAATCCGTCTGCTCTGCGCGAGAAGTGGTGATAATTGCCCGTTAGCCGTATTTTATCTCGCGCTACCTAAACCGCGATCGCGCTCTGTACCTTCAAGCATTAGCGTGGTTTCGTCGACGCGCAGGAAACGTCCGCAATCATCCATTTCTGCGAACATATACACTTCCATCACAACCTCAGAGCCGTCACGTTTAGTGCACAGAACACGGTGCCGGGTAGCATAGCGATTTCCTGTGCGCAGTTCGTCAAGCACGTCGATCCGCGCACAAGTGCAGATTTCCCGAAGCTTACGCGCATGATGAGCGAACCCCTGACGATCTTCCTGGCAGCCATTGGTGCGCTGCAGGTAGTCGGGACTAAAATAGCGATCAAGCACCTCTTCCAGAGGTAATTGCTGCTGGTTGATCAGTTCATCCAGAACGGTATCGATAGTAATGGTTTGCATGCGCGCTCCTCAATAAATGCGGTGAGCAAATCCGACGGTTTGTGCCGCCAGTTGATGGACTCCCGCTAAACCGTCTCAGCGTCCTGCTGCAACGCCACCGCCCGCGCGATATACGGCTCCAGCAGTTTCGCCACCGCCGCAAACACCGGCACCACCACACTGTTACCAAACTGGCGATACGCCTGAGTATCGGATACCGGGATTCTGAACTGCTGTTCCCCCGGCTGTTCAAAACCCATCAGGCGAGCGCATTCACGTGGCAGCAGACGGCGCGGGCGCTGCTGCTGGTTGCCAGCATCAGCGAAATCCGCTTCACCGAGCGCCTGATCCCAGCCACGATCGATCAGGATTTCAGAACCGTCTTTATGATAACGCGCGGATAAAGTGCGGGTGACCGCATGAGGGTTATCTGGATTCACCAGGCCAAAACCAAAGCCATTGCCCTTCGCCTGATGTTTTTTGGCGTAGTTATAGAGATATTCCCACAGTTTAGGCGTCAGGATATATTTCTCGTCAGGCTCTGTTTCCAGTAAATCGGCGACTGCCGGACGTTGTTTAGGGTAAAACTGCGCAATATCGCGCAGGGTAAAGCCCTGATGCAGTTCCAGATCGCGACGGAAACCGAGCAGTACGATACGTTCACGGTGCTGCGGCAGGAAGTGCCGGCCATCAATCACTTTCGGGTCGTCGCTACCCATGTCAGCAGCATCGGCCACTTCGTAGCCCAGTTCATCCAGCGTCGCCATAATCACGCGGAAGGTATTGCCTTTATCGTGGCTTTTCAGGTTCTTGACGTTCTCCAGCACAAAAATTGCCGGACGTTTGGCCGCAATGATTCGTGCCACATCGAAGAACAGCGTGCCCTGGGTATCACACTCGAAACCATGTTTACGGCCCAGCGCATTCTTTTTACTGACGCCAGCAAGGCTAAATGGCTGACAGGGAAAACCGGCCAGCAGCACGTCATGATCCGGGATATGGCGATCAATATGCTGATACGCATCCTCTTCCGAAACCTCTGGCGAACCGCTTAACGTCACTTCGCGAATATCACGATTAAAGGTATGTTTGCCCGGTTCGTTATACCAGTTGGCTTTATAGGTGCGCACCGCTTCCGCATTCCATTCACTGGTAAACACGCACTGGCCGCCAATCGCGTCAAATCCTTTGCGAATGCCGCCAATACCGGCAAACAGATCGATAAAACGAAAACGGGAATCCGTTTTATGCGCCGGAGCGGCAGGCAGCATCTTGTGCAGCAAGGTGACTTCGGCGTGGGTCAGCACTTTCGGCGCACTTTTGCCTTTGACCCAGCGGTTGATCGCTTCACGCGTCCATTCGGTCTGGCTCACTTTACGCAGCAGTTCGGCGACGGTCTTCTGACCATAAATCTCCAGCACGCGCTGCATCAGCGCCAGATCCTGTTGTTGCTTATCTTCCATTTCAGCCTGCGCCTGAATAGCCAGCTGCTGTGCAATTTGCGTCAAGTCGGACATGGGTCTCTGGGTGAAAGTAGTGATGAGTTGTCACTTATGATAGCGATGTGTGCTGGCGCTGTATATGACAAGTGGCGCAGGATGCTGATTACGGGCTGGATTTATCCCTGCGGGCGGCAATTGCGCACAGAGTGTAATGATTGCTGTTCTCACCTGTGGCATGATGCCGCCGCGAAGAGAGCTAACAATAAGGCAGCAATCCATGATGACCCATCTTACCCCGCTACCTGCGGCGAACTATCCCAAGCGCGTGCGTAATGAGCTGCGTTTTCGCACCCTGCAGGTGTTAAGTAATCAGCGTATTGCGGGAAATTTCCAGCGCGTGGTGCTGGGCGGCGCAGAGCTGGCGGGCTTTGCCTCTGCCGGGTTCGACGACCATATCAAACTGTTTTTCCCGCAGCCGGGCGTGGCGTTTGCACCGCCGACCGTCAGTGACGATGGCATCGTCTGGCCCGAAGGCGTACGTCCGCAGGCGCGTGATTACACGCCGCTGTATGACGCACTGCGTAATGAACTGACCATCGATTTTTATATCCACGAAGCGGGTGTTGCCAGCGACTGGGCGCGTGAGGCGCAACCCGGTGATTCGCTGACCATTGGCGGTCCACGTGGTTCGCTGGTGGTGCCGGAGAACTATCACTGGCAGCTGTATGTCTGTGATGAAACCGGGATGCCTGCCCTGCTGCGCCGTTTAGCGGCGCTCAGCACGCTGAGCACGCCGGTTGAAGTGACGGCATTTATCGCGGTGCATGATGAAACCAGCAAACATTACTTCGATCACCTCAATCTGCGTGGTGTGACGCTGCACTGGTTTGTTGGTGAACAACGTGAACAGATTGCCGAACGCCTGCAGCAGCTGACCGTACCGGAAAAAGATTACTTCCTGTGGCTGACCGGTGAAGGTGAAACCGTGCTGGGTTATGGCAGCTATTTTGAAAAGCGCCATATTGATCCGCAGTTATTGCGTACCGTCGCGTACTGGCATAATAAATAGCGACTCAGCATCCCGCGCTTAGCAGAACAGTAAGCGCGGGATTTTTTTACACGGTATTCCCCCGTTTCAGAAGAGGCTCCCCATATCCGGATCTATCTGGCGAACTGTAATTCTTTAAGCGAAACGGTTCCACCATCGTATTTCGATGATAAATAAGATATTCATCCAGCCGCTGAATTGAGTCGAGCGGGTTGTCCCGTATTGATTTCAGACAACGAATAACTCTATGGCATTTCTGAATTTTCCTCACCATGTTCAGCGCTTCATGGCGTGTCCGCGCCAGCAGAAAATGGCCACAGGCCTGCAGCTGTTTTGCCTCAATGATATCGATAGCCACCTGAAGATGTTTCTTCGCTTTGGTACTATGGTTACCGATATTTTCACGCCAGGTTAATTCATATAACGCCGATGTGGAATGGCAGACATGTGCTTTTAGATAGGTGATACAATGCATAATTCCTCCTTTGGTTTATTACCTGAGGAATATAGTCCGCAAACATCATTTCGATACTAAAAAACGCTCATACACCATTATGGTGATGTTGTTAGTTTGTCTTCATCTTATCAGCCCTGCCCGCGATAAATATCTCTTCACCTAAGGAAGGTGCGATTTAATCGGTGGGGTTCAGTGGAGTCCTTAGCTGTATTAGCCTTACCTTAGCTGAGCTGT
>NZ_CBFFRK010000195.1:0-4125 GCF_965644245.1 Erwinia sp. V71 | reverse complement strand
ATAGTAAGTCCGTACGGTTCTGAGTTGCTGCATATTGCTATTTTAAGTCAATATACGGTATGTATGAGACGCTTACGCGGATGCTGATGCTTTTACCGATATACAGCGGCATTTGTGTGCTGTCGCCATGAAACAGATACACACCGGGCAGTTCCGGCAGTTCATCGAGAAAATGGCGCAGGTGTTCGGGGTAGTGATAAATTGCCGCCGCTTCAAATTCCAGGCGATGGCGGGTGAGACGTGTTGGCAAAGGCGACTCCGCTTACTGTTTACTTATCCAGTATAGCAGGGGTGACGAAAAGAGGTACAGCAGGAAAGGGGATCAGTGGCCGGGCGAGTGGTTAAAGCAGGGCGGCACCGTCACCGCCCACACAGAGATCAGGACTCTTTTTTCCAGAAATCATCAAATACCGTAATCGGCGGACGACGTTTGTGCTCGGTTTTCAGATACCAGCCTTCAATGATTTTCGCACTGGCTGCATCGATCGTTTTGCCTTCCAGATACTGGTCGATGAGCGAGTAAGTTACACCCAGTGCCACTTCGTCCTGCAGACCCGGGCGGTCATCTTCCAGGTCGGCGGTCGGGTGTTTCAGATACAGATGTTCCGGGCAACCCAGTGCTTTCAGCAGCTGTTTACCCTGGCCTTTGTGCAGACGGAAAATCGGGTTGATATCCGTGCCGCCATCGCCGTACTTGGTGAAGAAACCGGTGACGGCTTCTGCCGCATGATCGGTGCCCACCACCACGCCCGCGTTCATCCCGGCGATGCTGTACTGCGCCTTCATCCTTTCACGCGCTTTTTCATTGCCGCGAATAAAATCGGACAGTTCCACGCCCGCCTCACGCAGCGCTTTCTCACTGGCCAGCACGGACTCTTTGATATTGACGGTCAGAACGCGGTCCGGCTGAATAAAGCTGATTGCGTCCTGGCAATCCTGCTCATCTGCCTGCACGCCGTAAGGCAGGCGCACCGCGATAAACTGATACGCCGGGTCGCCGGTTTCTTCGCGCAGCTCGCGGATCGCGGTCTGGCTCAGTTTGCCGGTCAGGGTGGAATCCTGGCCACCGCTCAGGCCGAGCACCAGTGATTTAATAAACGGGTAAGTTTTCAGGTAGGATTTCAGAAATTCAACGCTGGTGCGGATTTCTTGCTGCGGGTCGATCACTGGCTTTACGCCAAGTGCGGCGATAATCTCTTGCTGCAGTGCCATGAACCTCTCCTCAAGTCAGTTGCATCATTCTCTGCTGTTAAGCTAACGCGCATCCGGCAAAACGACAAGAAACAATCGTCATGGATGCGCGTCAAATGCTGTTAAATCAGACAGTTTTCGCTTTTTTCGCCAGCAGGACAAACATCAGGATCGCCAGCAGATAGCAGGCGAAGATGGTCATCGTCATGGTCAGCACCGAGGTGCCGCCCAGACCGGTCAACGGCACACTGAGTGCGCCCAGGCTGAACATGGTGACGCCAATCACTGCCGATGCACTGCCGGCGCGCTGTCCCTGGCTCTGCATCGCCAGAGATGACGCGGTAGTGCCGATGACGCCAACACTGGCAATGGTAAAGAACAGCGCCACCAGTATCAGCGGCAGCGGGGCATGGCTGATACCGGCCAGCAGCAGGGCGCTGGCGGCAATAAACGCCAGTGCCAGCCCGCCTTTCAGCACCCGGTACTCGCCCCACAGCGTGCAGAAGCGCGCGCTGGTCTGTGATGCAATAATCAGGCCGATGCCGTTAACGGCAAAGCACAGACTGAAACCCTGCGGCGACATGCCATACAACTGCTGCAGCACAAACGGTGATGCACCGATATAAGCGAACATGCCCGCCATCATCAGACCCTGGGTCAGACAGAAGCCCATAAAGGCGCGATCTTTCACTACCTGTCCCAGTCCGGCCCAGGCGGACAACATACTCCCCTGGTTGCGTCTGTCGGGTGGCAGCGTCTCACTCAGTGTGCTGCGTGATAACACCAGCAGCAGCACGGCGATCAATGCCAGCGCCATAAACAGTCCGCGCCAGTCGAGGAACGCCATCAGCGCGCCGCCCAGTACGGGCGCGCCAATCGGTGCCAGACCATTAACCAGCATCAGCAGCGCGAAGAAGCGCGTCAGTTCATGGCCGCTGTACATATCACGCGCCACAGCACGCGACAGCACTGCGCCGCCGGCACCGGACAGTCCTTCAAACAGACGCGCGACCAGCAGCTGGTTAATATCCTGCGCCAGCGCACAGCCAACCGAGGAGATAAAAAACAGCACCAGTGACAGCAGTAACGGGCGGATGCGGCCATATTTATCGCTCATTGGGCCAAAAATCAGCTGGCCTGCACCCAGCCCCAGTAAACCAGCTGTCAGGCTGAGCTGCGCCGTGGCGGTGGAGGTCTGCAGCTCGCTGGCGAGTTCCGGCAGGGCGGGCAGGTAGAGATCGGTGCAGAGCGGGCCAAGTGCGGCCAGCATGCCCAGAGTGACCGCGTAAACCACGCGGTTAGGGTGTGCGCGAGATGTCATGGATCTTCATTCTCAAACAGTTGTTGCAGCAGTTGCTGATAAATGACCTGCAGCCGCTCCGCTGAGGCTTTCTGCGGTGTCAGGCGGCGGTAGGCGGTTCCTTCAACCATCACCGCCAGCACTTCCACACAGGCGCGGATGCGTTCCTCGCTAAACTGTGGGTGTTCACGTTGTACGGTGCTGACTGCGTGATGGAACATACGATGGTCGGCATCCGCCAGCATCGCGGCGACCCGTGGATTACGTGTCGCTTCCGCCGCGACTTCCAGCATCAGCGCCTGATCGTCTTCATCCGGCACTTCGCACCACGCCAGCAGGGCGGGTAATTTTGGCGTGTGGGTATGCTCGCTCAGTTCCGCCATCCGCTGGTCGATAATCCGGCGGACGATCTCCTCGATAATGGCGTCTTTGTTAGTGAAATAGCGGTAGATTTGGCCGACGCTGAGCTGCGCCTCGCTGGCAAGCTGCGCCATGCTGGCGGCATGAAAACCGGACTGACGGAAACAATGCCGTGCAGCGGTAATGATTTCGTCCTGACGCTGGCGATGACGAAGATCGCGGGCGCTGGGTTGCGGGTCCATAGCGTCCTCCTGTGAATCTGCAGGGGTGGTAGTAAGATGTATTGAGAGCGTTCATTCTCATTTTTAAACGGCATTATACGGAAGCTGGCGTTGATTCCCACATTTTTCTTTATCAGCCTGGTCACGGGGATTTCAGCGGAGTCCGAAAACGCGCTGGCAGAGCGGCATAAATTTGATAAATCAGCCTTTCTGTTCCACGCTTATAATCACATGGACAATAAATGAGGAATAACAAAATGACGAAAGTAACAGGACTGATTGGTGCTGCTGTGGCTTTAGCTGTGTTATCCGGATGTACTGCCTATGATCGCGCGGAAAGTTATGTCACCACGCCGGTGGTAAAAGATGTGAAGAAAGGGATGACGCGTGAGCAGGTGCGTGAGATTGCGGGTCCAGCTTCGACGGAAATCACCATGGTGCATGCTCGCGGAACCTGCCAGACCTACGTGCTGGGTGAACGCGACGGTAAAACGCAGACTTACTTCGTAAGCTACAACGACACCGGACGGGTTATGAATTACGGCTTCCAGAGCTGTAAAGAGTACGATACCGATCCACAGGCGGCGAAATAAGCTTCGTCTGGTAACGCGTGTAGGTAACAGGAACGCGTTAAAGAATAATACCGATGTTATTGCAAGCCCGACAGTGTTCGGGCTTTTTTATATCCTGCTGATATCCCCGCTATTTTTATGCTGCCTGCGAAATTCTATTAATTGAGTGTGTAACATTAACTACTTATTTATATTTTATGGGTAGGGTTGTTTTCTTTATCTGATGTGATGGTGCTATCAATATAACGTCAATAAATGAAGACAGTTGATGGAGTGTTGTGATAACTTCCTGTTGCTTGCCTGATAAATAGAAAATAACAAGGTTAACCGTTTCATTGTATATTAATATATATGGCTTTATATCGCTGTCATGTTTGCCACTTCTGCCCGTTAATGATCACTGCTTCGCGAATTCAGATAATAAGTGCAACGCTCGGACATGATTGTGGAGAGTGTAGGAGGAAGGGTTAACTACCGATAA
>NZ_CBFFRK010000194.1:0-4389 GCF_965644245.1 Erwinia sp. V71 | reverse complement strand
ATTCAGGCAACCGTCTGTGGTGTTTGCAGAGCTAAGATTGGCGGCTTAGCGTTGCACTTCGGAGTTGAATCCGCCCCGGACTTGGCAACATTAAAGTCAGAAATATGGTCAAAGGCAGTATTCCCAAAATGCCTGATGGTATGCAGTTATTACGGGATAATGATTTTTCTTTGGATACCATCGGTTCGTCGGTTGGTTCAAACTGGACGATCACGTCTGGTTCTGTTGCCAGTGTGATTGAAGCCGTGACGGATTCGACCGGAACAACCAAAAATAGTCAGGTGATGAAACTTACCGGCGCGGGATCCTCCAGTTACTGGAAAGGCACCAGCAAACTGATCCCGGTTTCTCCTGGTGACACGCTCGCGGCACACGTCGCACTGTCTATCGGGACGGCAACGGGTTCATTTACCACTAACGTCCAGTTTACTTATTACGATAAAGATGGCGCCAGTATTGGCAGCAGCACCAGCTATCAATACGATATGAGCACGTCATTTCAGGATACGTCCATTCCGGGTTATACCGCTTATGGTGGATCGCGTTATCTGGCCTCTACGCCGGGTGTCCGGGTGGCGCCTTCTGGCGCGGCTTATTTCACTTTGTCAGCCACGATTTCCAGCTTTAGTGGTGAAGTGCGCATATCTAAAATTAACGCCTATAAGTTATAAACTTCGCTGTATTTCAGGGTAAAAAAACGGGGCTTCGGCCCCGTTCTCTTTTATAATGCTGCTGGCGCTACCGCTTTTCCCTTCAGCAGCTTCCTCACCCAGTAGCGATTCGGATTCAGCGCGGCCAGCGTATCGGCATCCATAGGTATTGGTTCGCCACACAGCTGCGCAGCCAGAATCTCGGCCGCCAGTGGTGCGCTGCATAACCCGCGCGAACCCAGCGCACCCAGCACAAACAGCTGTGGCCACAGCGGCGCAGGCGCTATTTCGTCACCGCGCGCCAGCTGGTCATGCAGATCGGCGTATTGCGCCAGCGTCTGCGGATAGTCCGCCAGCGCACCCGCCATCGGCAGATGATCGCGTGTGGCGCAACGCACGCCGCAGCGCGCTTCGCTGTCGCTGACATCGATCTGTTGCGGCCAGTCACTCTCTGGCAGGCAGCGGATTAAACGCTGGCGATTCTCCTGCTGATCGGTTTCGCGATAGTCAGCGGTCACTTCGCCGCGACGATAGCTGGCACCGATGCAGTGGGTGCCAAACTGCGGGCTGACGGGCGTCAGATAACCGTCATAACACAACACCTGTTTTAATGCGCTGACGCCGCCGCGTGATGGGGCATGACTGACCTGACCAGCAACCGGGTAAACCGGCAGCTGTGCACTCTGCAGCAGTGAGGTCAGCTGGTGGCCGTTCGCCAGCACCACATTCTGGTGATTCAGTTGTTTGCCATCGGCAAAGGTCAATTGCCAGCCGGGTTGCAGTGCATCAAGGGTGGTCAGCCGGTGCAGCCAGTGAATACGTAATCCCTGTGCCTCCGCCAGCTCAAACAGCAGTGTGGTCAGTTCGCGAGGTGCCAGCCAGCCGCCGAGCGGGTAGGTGATGCCACCGCAGCCAGTCGTGACGGCTGTCAGCGCCTCCGCCTGTTGCTGGTCCACTGCATGCGCCAGTTCATCAGGCAGACCCAGCGTCAGCATCTGAGCAATCTTCTCGCGGCTTTTTTCATCCCAGCCCAGCTGCGTGACACCACACCAGTCGTGCTCAAACTGCTGCGGCACGGTGTCATACAGGCGACGGGCAAAGGTAAAGGCCGCCGGGAAAAATTGTTTCAGTGCTTCATCATGATGATTCAGCAAAGGGTAGAGCGCGCCCTGACGATTGCTGGAGGCACCGAGCGCCGGCTCGTCATCAGCACAATAGAGTGTGACGCGCTTATTGCGGCGCAGCAGCGCCAGCGCCAGTGCTGCGCTGGCAACGCCGCCGCCAATAATCGCGATATCTTCGCCTTCCGCTGCCGGGCGGCGATACCACGGCGCACGCACAGCTAATTCCGGTGCTTCATCCAGCGTACCGATCAGCATCTCGCGTTTTTGCCCGAAGCCTTTACGACGACGCGCATTAAATCCGGCGTCCAGCAGATCGCGGCGCACAAAACCGGCAGCGGTAAAGGTGGCGAATGTGCCACCCGGACGCGCCATCCGCGCCATGCAGGCAAACAGTTCCGGCGTCCACATCTCCGGGTTTTTGGCCGGGGCGAAACCATCGAGAAACCAGGCGTCTATCTGGCGATGGAGACTGTCATCAAAACGACCCATCAGCAGGTTAATATCGCCGAACCAAAGGTCTAACGTGATGCGACCGCCATCGAGCAGCACGCGGTGGCAGCCCGGCAGCGCCATCGGCCATTGTGCCTGCAACTGCTGCGCCCAGTGCGCCAGTTCCGGCCAGTGGGCGTGGGCGGCGGCGAGATCGGCGTGAGTAAGTGGATACTTCTCGACGCTGATAAAATGCAGGCGCTGCAGTGTTGCCTCAGGGTGTGTCTGGCGAAACTGATCAAACGCCTGCCACAGGGTGAGAAAATTCAGCCCGGTGCCAAAGCCGGTTTCGGCGGTAATAAAAAGTTCACGTGGGTGATCGGCAAAACGGGCAGGCAGCTGGTTGCCGTCGAGGAACACGTAGCGCGTCTCCTCCAGACCGTTTTGATTGGAGAAATAGACGTCATCGAATGTTCGGGATACAGGTGTACCCTGTTCATTCCAGGACAGTTCGGCGTGTTCGACCGGGGATAATTTCACAGGAATGGCTCACTAATCAGGCAGTGGCGCGATTTTAGCGATGTCGCTCACACGACGCAAATTTACAAAAGTTAATCGCAGATCGGACTTGTTCGGCGTACAAGTGTAAGCTAGAGTGCTCGTCGAAACTAAAATTGTGGTGGAAAGAGGTATTTGAATGAAACGTGCAGTGATTACTGGCTTAGGGATCGTTTCGAGCATTGGTAACAACCAGGAGGAAGTCCTGGCTTCTCTGCGTGAGGGGCGCTCAGGGATTACTTTCTCACAAGAGCTGAAAGATTCCGGCATGCGTAGTCACGTCTGGGGTAATGTGAAGCCGGTTTTAGATGCTGAGGGTAACCCGCAAAAAATCGGCTACGATATTGACCGTAAGATGCTGCGTTTTATGAGTGATGCATCTGTTTACGCTTTTGTCTCCATGCGTGAAGCGATCAAAGATTCCGGCCTGACAGAAGAGCAGTACCAGAATAATCCACGTGTCGGCCTGATCGCCGGTTCCGGCGGTGGTTCACCGTTCTACCAGGCTGCCAGCGTTGACGGTATGCGCGCGAAAGGCCTGCGTGGCGTCGGTCCTTACATGGTGACCAAGGCGATGGCATCCGGTGTGTCTGCCTGCCTGGCGACCCCATTCAAGATTCACGGTGTTAACTACTCCATCAGCTCCGCGTGTGCGACCTCCGCACACTGTATCGGTAATGCTGTTGAGCAGATTCAGCTGGGCAAACAGGATGTGGTATTTGCTGGCGGCGGCGAAGAGCTGTGCTGGGAAATGTCCTGTGAGTTCGATGCAATGGGCGCACTGTCCACCAAATACAACGAAGCGCCGGAAAAAGCGTCCCGTACTTACGATGCTGGCCGTGACGGCTTTGTCATCGCTGGCGGCGGCGGTATGGTGGTGGTGGAAGAGCTGGAGCATGCGCTGGCGCGTGGTGCTCACATCTACGCTGAGATCGTTGGCTACGGCGCGACCTCTGACGGTGCGGACATGGTTGCTCCATCAGGTGAAGGCGCAATGCGCTGCATGCGTATGGCGATGGCCGGTGTTGATACCCCAATCGACTATCTGAACACCCACGGTACTTCCACTCCGGTTGGTGATGTGAAAGAGCTGGGCGCGATTCGTGAAGTGTTTGGCGATAACTCTCCGGCAATGTCTGCGACCAAAGCGATGACCGGCCACTCTCTGGGTGCTGCGGGCGTGCAGGAAGCGATCTACTCTTTGCTGATGCTGGAACACAGCTTCATCGCACCAAGCATCAATATCGAAGAGCTGGATGAGAAAGCGGCAGGTCTGAATATTATTACTCAGCCAACCGAGCAGAAACTGACCACGGTAATGTCTAACAGCTTCGGCTTTGGCGGCACCAACGCGACGCTGGTAATGCGTAAATACCAGTAAGCGCTGTCAGTGATGATAAAAAGGGTGCCTGATGGCTCCTTTTTTTATGGGTAAAAAAGTTGATAAAAAAAGGCCGCAAATGCGGCCTGAAGATAAAAATCCCTGATATTGGTATAGCGGCTTCCCGTGCAAAAAAACAAATTCGACATGGAAGTCAGGAGGGATAGTAAAAGGCGGATTCAAGTTCGAAGTGCAACGCTAAGCCGCCTGTCTTAACTCTGCAAAGACCACTGAAGGCTGCCGGAAC
>NZ_CBFFRK010000193.1:0-4445 GCF_965644245.1 Erwinia sp. V71 | reverse complement strand
ACCATGGGTAAAGGATGTTAAAAAGTGTTCACCATGTCCCCGAACACCTGTCTGCAATGTCCCCGGACCGTACAGTTTCACGGGGGGAGGTCAGGAGGAGGGAGCCGCGACGGAGATCTTTCTCCGCAGCTCCCCCTCCCCAGCCCTCCCCCATTTTATGGGGGAGGGGGCAAAAATCAGCCAATCAGATAGGTGGCTGTGGCGCTGGCAATATACAGGCCGGCGTCATTATGCAGCTCTGCGCGTGCCACTGCGACTTTATTTCCGCCGCGCAGCAGACTGCAACTGGCGATAAAGCGTTCGCCACGCCCCGGACGCAGATAGTCAACGCGCAGATCGATGGTGCCCATACGCGACAGACGCTGACGTAATTCCTCTTCACTGATATTGTCCTGACGCGTCAGCGTGCTGCTGACGCACACCAGTCCGGCAGCGACATCCAGCACTGCCGCAATCACGCCGCCATGCAGGATGGTTTGCGCGGCATTGCCGACCAGCATCTGCTGATTCGCAAAACTCAGTTCGGCATACTCGGGTTCGAGACGGTCCAGTTGCAGACCCAGCGCCCGGTTGAACGGCATATCATAGACAAAAATTTCCCCAATCAGGCGACGCGCGGCGTCCTGATCCAGTTGCGTTCCCGCCATAGTGAGTGTTCCCTGTCGCGTCAGTGCGCGAATGAAATGTTAATAACTTGTGTATTTTATGCTTCTGTTGAGCGCCTTTCCAGTTTCCGCAATCAGCGCTAATGCCGCGCCACTTTTCTGTGTAGAATGGCGTGCTTTTATTCATCTGTCTTTGCAGCGCTAGCCTTACTGGAGAAGAATATGCGTATGTTTCGGGGACTGCTGGCAGCGGCGATGTTATTGCCTGCTTTGGCACTGGCGCAGGAAGCGACTATAAAGGATGTTCACGATACCCCAGCTGTGCGCGGTAGCATTATCGCTAACCTGCTGGAAAAGCATGACAATCCTTTTGTGCTCTATCCGTATGAGAATAACTACTTACTTTATACCCTCACCAGCGACCTGAATACTGAAGCTATCCAGAGCTATAACTGGTCTGATAAAGCAAAAAAAGATGAAGTAAAATTCCAGCTCAGCCTGGCTTTCCCGCTGTGGCGCGGTATCCTTGGAGATAACTCGGTTCTGGCGGCTTCTTATACCCAGCGTTCCTGGTGGCAGCTGTCGAACCGTGGCGCGTCATCGCCGTTCCGTGAAACCGACTATGAGCCGCAGATTTTCCTCGGCTGGGCCACCGACTACAGCCTGGCGGGCTGGACGTTGCGTGATGTTGAACTGGGCCTGAATCATCAGTCGAACGGGCGTTCAGAGCCGACGTCACGCAGCTGGAACCGCGTCTATGCCCGACTGATGGCGCAGAACGGCAACTTCCTTGCTGAAGTGAAACCCTGGTATCGCCTGCCGGAAAGCGAAAACAACGATGATAACCCGGATATCACCAAATATATGGGTTACTACCGGGTGAAGCTGGGCTATATGGTCGGCGACAGCATTTTCAGCGTGCAGGGCAACTATAACTGGAACAGCGGCTACGGCGGCGCAGAGCTGGCCTGGAGCTATCCGATTAGCGAGCACGTGCGCTTCTATACCCAGGTGTTCAGCGGTTATGGCGAGTCGTTAATTGACTATAACCACAACCAGACGCGCTTTGGCGTCGGTGTCACCCTGAACGATCTGTTCTGATATACCGGGTCAGGTTCGCCTGACCCCTCCACTATTCAATGAGATAAACGGGGACAATGTGTCAACGGTGGCAGTAAGCAACGAGCATGATGAAACGCTGGCGCAGAGGGTGCTGCAGGAAACCTTCGGCTATCAGCAGTTTCGTCCCGGTCAGGAAACCATTATTCAGGCATCGCTCAGCGGGCGTGATTGTCTGGTAGTGATGCCGACCGGCGGGGGGAAATCTCTCTGTTACCAGATCCCGGCGCTGGTGCGTGACGGGCTGACGCTGGTGGTGTCGCCGTTAATCTCATTGATGAAAGACCAGGTTGATCAGCTGCTGGCCAATGGCGTAGCGGCGGCCTGTCTTAACTCAACGCAAAGCCGTGAAGAGCAGCAGGAAGTCTTTGCCGGTTGCCGGACCGGACGTATCCGGTTGCTGTATATTGCGCCTGAGCGCCTGATGATGGATAACTTCCTCGACAGCCTTGGCCACTGGAACCCGTCGATGCTGGCGGTAGACGAGGCACACTGTATTTCGCAGTGGGGGCACGATTTCCGCCCGGAATATGGCGCGCTGGGGCAGTTGCGTCAGCGTTTTCCTGCCCTGCCGGTGATGGCGCTGACGGCCACCGCCGATGAAGCGACCCGTAACGATATTGCCCGCCTGCTGCAGCTGAATGATCCGCTGATTCAGATCAGCAGCTTTGACCGGCCGAATATCCGCTACACGCTGGTGGAGAAGTTTAAGCCCACTGAGCAACTGATGCGTTATGTGCAGGATCAGCGCGGCAAATGCGGCATTATTTACTGCAACAGCCGAGCGAAAGTGGAAGATACCGCCGCGCGTCTGCAGAGTCGTGGGCTGAGTGTCGGCGCATATCATGCCGGTATGGAGAATGCTCATCGTGCACAGGTGCAGGAAGCCTTCCAGCGCGATGACCTGCAAATTGTCGTTGCCACGGTGGCATTTGGGATGGGCATCAACAAGCCGAACGTGCGTTTTGTGGTGCATTTCGATATCCCGCGCAATATTGAGTCGTACTATCAGGAAACGGGCCGCGCCGGACGTGATGGCCTGCCTGCCGAAGCGCTGCTGTTTTACGATCCGGCCGATATGGCGTGGCTGCGTCGCTGTCTGGAAGAGAAAGCGCCGGGCCAGCTGAAAGAGATTGAACGCCATAAGCTGAATGCGATGGGCGCTTTTGCTGAAGCACAAACCTGTCGCCGTCTGGTGCTGCTGAACTATTTTGGCGAAGGACGCCAGCAGGCCTGTGATAACTGCGATATCTGCCTTGATCCACCGCGTCGTTATGACGGACTGGTGGAGGCGCAAAAAGCGCTGTCGAGCATTTATCGTGTCGGCCAGCGTTTCGGTATGGGCTATATTGTTGAGATCCTGCGCGGTGCCAATAACCAGCGTATCCGTGATTTCCAGCACGATAAATTGCCGGTGTATGGCATTGGCCGTGAGCACAGCACCGAGCACTGGGTGAGTGTGATCCGCCAGCTGATTCACCTCGGGCTGGTGACACAAAATATCGCGATGCACTCGGCACTGCAGCTGACTGAAGCGGCGCGTCCGATTCTGCGTGGTGAATCACCGCTGATGCTGGCAGTGCCGCGTCTGGTGACCATCAAGAGCAAAAGCAGCAGCCAGAAAAGTTATGGCGGTAATTACGATCGCAAGCTGTTCGCCAAACTGCGCAAGCTGCGTAAAGCGATTGCCGATGAAGAAAATATTCCGCCGTATGTGGTGTTTAACGACGCCACCCTGATTGAAATGGCCGAGCAGATGCCACTGACCGCTTCAGAAATGCTGAGTGTAAACGGCATCGGGCAGCGTAAGCTCGAGCGTTTCGGTAAGCCGTTTATGGTGATGATCAGGGAACATGTCGACGGCGACGACGAGTAATGTGTTTCGTGTACAACCCTTAATTTTCAGGATGGAATCTCAATGTTAATGCTGTTTCTTACCGTGGCGCTGGTGCATTTTGTCGCGCTGATGAGCCCGGGTCCAGACTTTTTCTTTGTCTCACAAACCGCAGTGAGCCGTTCGCGTAAAGAGGCGATGCTCGGTGTGCTGGGGATTACCCTTGGTATTGTGGTGTGGGCAGGTGTGGCGCTGATGGGGCTGAATCTGATCCTGCAAAAAATGGCATGGTTACATCAGATTATTATGGTCGGTGGCGGGCTTTACCTGCTGTGGATGGGCTGGCAGCTGCTGCGTTCGGCACGTCAGCAACACAAGCAACCGGTGCAGCCAGACGTGCAGGTGGCGCTGTCAAACGGTGGCCGCAGCTTCTTCAAAGGGTTTCTGACCAATCTGTCTAACCCGAAAGCGGTGATCTACTTTGGTAGTGTGTTCTCACTGTTTGTCGGTGACAGCGTGGGTGCGGCGGAGCGCTGGGGCATCTTCCTGCTGATTATTGTTGAAACCTTCTGCTGGTTCACCATCGTGGCTTCGGTCTTCGCGCTGCCGACGATGCGTCGCGGTTATCAGCGTCTGGCGAAATGGATTGATGGTGTGGCGGGGGTGTTGTTTGCCGGGTTTGGTATCCACCTGATTATTTCCCGCTGAGAACGATGACGGCTCCTTCCCCCACTTTGCGGGGGAAGGCTGGGATGGGGGAGCTGACAGCTGAGATCTGTGGCGATTGCTCCCCCACCCCAACCCTCCCCCATGTGTACGGTCCGGGGACACAGTGAACACTTGTTCGGGGACATGGTAGACACTTACAACTAAGGCATAAGAACCCG
>NZ_CBFFRK010000192.1:0-4558 GCF_965644245.1 Erwinia sp. V71 | reverse complement strand
ATTCAGGCAACCGTCTGTGGTGTTTGCAGAGCTAAGATTGGCGGCTTAGCGTTGCACTTCGGAGTTGAATCCGCCAGATAATGATTTTTTCGGGAATGGAGTGCAGGCAGGGATAAAAAAAAGGAGCCATAATGGCTCCTTTTGGTGGGAGACAAGGTCGCTTATTTCAGACCCGCAGCCTCGCGCAGTTGCGCAGCTTTGTCGGTTTTTTCCCACGGGAAGTGCTCACGGCCAAAGTGACCATAAGCCGCAGTTTCACGGTAGATTGGGTGCAGCAGATCCAGCATCTGGATCAGGCCGTATGGACGCAGGTCGAAGAACTCGCGTACCAGCAGAGTCAGCTGCTCGGTAGAGACTTTCTCAGTACCGAAGGTTTCCACCATGATGGAGGTCGGTTCTGCTACGCCGATAGCGTAAGACACCTGGATTTCACAGCGATCCGCCAGACCCGCCGCTACGATGTTTTTCGCCACATAACGTGCCGCGTAGGCTGCAGAACGGTCCACTTTTGATGGATCTTTACCGGAGAATGCGCCGCCGCCGTGACGTGCCATACCGCCGTAGGTATCGACGATGATTTTACGGCCAGTCAGACCACAGTCACCCATTGGGCCACCGATAACAAAACGGCCGGTCGGGTTGATAAAGAATTTGGTGCTGCTGTTCAGCCATTCAGTTGGCAGGACCGGCTTGATGATCTCTTCCATCACCGCTTCCTGCAGATCTTTCTGACCAATCTCTTCTGCGTGCTGAGTGGACAGCACTACCGCATCGATACCGACAATTTTGCCGCCATCATACTGGAAGGTCACCTGGCTTTTCGCATCAGGACGCAGCCATGGCAGTGCGCCATTCTTGCGCACTTCAGCCTGGCGCTGTACCAGACGGTGTGCGTAAGTCACTGGCGCAGGCATCAGTACGTCGGTTTCGTTGGTGGCATAGCCAAACATCAGGCCCTGGTCGCCCGCACCCTGCTCCAGTGGATCGGTACGGTCAACGCCCTGGTTGATGTCCGGAGACTGTTTGCCAATTGCGCTTAACACCGCACAGGAGTTAGCGTCAAAGCCCATATCAGAATGGACATAGCCGATTTCACGCACTGTCTTACGGGTGATCTCTTCGATATCAACCCATGCGCTGGTGGTGATCTCACCGCCAACCAGAACCATACCGGTTTTGACGTAGGTTTCGCAGGCCACGCGTGCTTTCGGATCCTGTTCGAGGATGGCGTCCAGCACGGCGTCGGAAATTTGGTCGGCGATTTTATCAGGATGTCCTTCTGATACAGACTCGGACGTAAAAAGGTGTTTAGCCATTTTAATCTTTACCTTACTTAAACGGGTTAAATTACAACTGCATAGCGGGAGAAAGATCAGCCTGACTCCACGCCCCCTCAGGCAAAGCCGTGAGCAGTTCATTTGGTGCAGGCAATCCAGCCAGGCGATATCTGACAGGATGACAGCGGCATAGCAGTCCAGAAAATAAGCCAGTGATACTTTGTGGATATAGACGGATTAACATCTGGATGGCTATTCTAGGTTACTCTCCGAGCGAATTACCAGTCCTTTTTGTTATCGGCTGCTTTCCCCTGCGCTTTGTAGTGGAAAATTTTCCTGACAGCGCCCACAACCAGCACATTTTCACTTTGCAATTTGCCACGTTCGGCTGTATAAAACGCCGCTGCCTTTTTGGCGCGCAACATCCGCCAGAGCACGGTTCTGGTTTTCACCCCTGACTCCGTTTTTCCGCGTGCTTAACCGGCATGTGTGGAGGTGATACGAGTAATGAACCACGTTTTCGCATTGTGCGGTTCGCAACGCCACTCTGGCGTACTTCAGTCCCTTTCTGTTTCTCCGTCCCTTTTGCTCGCCCGTCGAAGTTATCTTCGCTTCGGTAATCTGCACGACACCTGCGCTGGTTAATCTTTTGCTACCTTTGGCAAGGGCGCTCTCAGGTTGCTGAGGGCTGACTGACGTTTTTTCTGACCCGTGTTACGGAGTTCGGCGACGTGTTTCATACTGAGTATTTACCCCAGCCTGCATGGATGGCAATTCAGTCATTTATGCTGGGTGTATCGACAGCTGACGCCTTGTTCTGGCAGGATTCAGCTGCGATAGTGGTTAACAGTTCCGCATCATTACAACAATTTGAGGTTCGCGATGTCTGACGACATGAAGATGATTAAGGGTTCGTCAGCAGGTGAACAGGGTGTACTCCGCTCAATGCAGGAGGTGGCCATGAGCGATCAGGACGCGAGCAAGATGCTGCGCACTTACAATATTGCCTGGTGGGGCAATAACTACTATGACGTGAACGAACTGGGTCATATCAACGTGTGTCCGGACCCTGATGTCCCGGAAGCGCGTGTGGACCTGGCGAAGCTGGTGAAAGAGCGCGAGGCCGATGGCCAGCGTCTGCCAGCGCTGTTCTGTTTCCCGCAGATCCTGCAGCACCGCCTGCGTTCCATCAACGGCGCGTTTAAACGCGCGCGTGAATCGTATGGCTATAAAGGGGATTACTTCCTCGTTTATCCGATCAAAGTGAACCAGCATAAGCGCGTGATTGAGTCGCTGATCAACTCCGGTGAACCGCTGGGCCTTGAAGCCGGTTCCAAAGCGGAACTGATGGCGGTACTGGCGCATGCCGGCATGACGCGGTCGGTGATCGTCTGTAATGGTTATAAGGATCGCGAGTACATCCGTCTGGCGCTGATTGGCGAGAAGATGGGGCACAAGGTGTACCTGGTGCTGGAAAAAATGACCGAAGCGAAGATCGTGCTGGAAGAAGCGGAGCGCCTGAATGTGGTGCCACGCCTCGGTATCCGCGCACGTCTGGCGTCGCAGGGTTCCGGCAAATGGCAGTCGAGCGGCGGTGAGAAATCGAAGTTTGGTCTGTCCGCAACTCAGGTCTTGCAGCTGGTGGATATGATGCGCGACGCGGGCCGTATCGACAGCCTGCAACTGCTGCACTTCCACCTCGGTTCGCAGATGGCGAATATCCGTGATATCGCCACCGGGGTACGTGAGTCCGCGCGCTTCTACGTTGAACTGGCGAAACTGGGCGTCAATATTCAGTGCTTCGACGTGGGCGGTGGCCTCGGCGTTGACTACGAAGGCACCCGTTCACAGTCTGACTGCTCGGTGAACTACGGCCTTAACGAATACGCCAACAATGTGATTTGGGCAATTGGTGACGCCTGCGACGAACATAATCTGCCGCATCCAACGGTGATCACCGAGTCCGGCCGTGCCGTGACTGCACACCACACCGTGCTGGTATCGAATATTATCGGTGTTGAGCGTAACGAATTCAGTACGCCGCACGCGCCAGCAGAAGACGCACCGCGTCCGTTGCTGAGTATGTGGGACACCTGGCAGGAGATGCACGAGCCGAACAATCGCCGCTCGCTGCGTGAATGGCTGCATGACAGCCAGATGGACCTGTTTGATATTCATACCGGTTATTCGGCGGGCACCTACGATCTGAGCCAGCGCGCCTGGGCGGAGCAGCTGTATCTCAGCATCTGCCACTATATTCAGCAGCATCTCGATCCGAGCAACCGTGCGCACCGCCCGATTATCGATGAGCTGCAGGAGCGTATGGCGGATAAGATTTACGTCAACTTCTCGCTGTTCCAGTCGATGCCGGATGCGTGGGGGATCGATCAGCTGTTCCCGGTCCTGCCGCTGGAAGGGCTGAATAAATCGCCGGAGCGCCGTGCAGTGCTGCTGGATATCACCTGTGACTCTGATGGCACCATCGATCATTATGTGGATGGCGACGGTATCGCTACCACCATGCCAATGCCGCAGTATGACGTGGATAATCCACCGATGCTGGGCTTCTTCATGGTCGGTGCTTACCAGGAGATCCTCGGAAATATGCACAACCTGTTCGGTGATACCGAAGCGGTGGACGTGTTTGCTTTCGCGGATGGCAGCGTTGAAGTGCAGCTGTCTGATGAAGGCGATACCGTGGCGGATATGCTGCAGTACGTACAGCTGGACCCGCAGGAACTGCTGACGCACTTCCGTAATCAGATCAAAAAGTCCGACCTTGATGAAGAGCTGCGCGCGCAGTTCCTCGAAGAGTTCGAAAGTGGTCTGTACGGTTATACTTATCTGGAAGATGAGTAATTAATATCTTAGGTCTGAGTGTCGCAACGGCACTCAGGCCTTTCTGTTAAAAGATATCTCTCGCTGATTAGCATTATGCTATGTCGTCGTCATTTCAACATTTCCGGTTGCTGGTTAAGTTTAACTTATTGATTTTAAATCATATTTTCATTTAATCTTTTTCTGCGAATTGCCGATACCTATTCCACCCTTTTGGGTTAAATGGATTTTTGTGATGAACAAAAAACGAGTGTATGGCTACGCCTTTGTTGGTGTCATCTGCCTGCTGATCGCTTTTGGCAGAATGTTCAGTAATTTGTCAGAGCCTGGCATGGGCTTCTTTTCCTCCATCATTTCTATTGTCTCTGGTTGGCGGATTCAACTCCGAAGTGCAACGCTAAGCCGCCAATCTTAGCTCTGCAAACACCACAGACGGTTGCCTG
>NZ_CBFFRK010000191.1:0-4614 GCF_965644245.1 Erwinia sp. V71 | reverse complement strand
GCAGGATAGCTTATCGGTAGCTAACCGTCCCTCCATCCACATGACCAAGCGTTGCACTTATTATCTGAATTCGCGCCGTGGTGGTGATCCATAAAAGTTTGCTGGCGGACGTTCCGGACGAATTTGGCGATATTACTCCGCTGATTGCCTTACCGATGGTGTTTCTCCAGCGTAACCATGGTTCCGGGGTGTATGAGAAGTTTATCGATCTGTTTTCTGCCAGCGGTAAATATCCTGATGTCATCATGCATAACACTCAGCCAAAAGCGATTCTCGATCTGCTGGAGTCAGGGCTGGAAGCTGCGTCACTGCTGCCTGCCAGCGAAGTGGACGGCAGGCAGTTAGCGCACTGCCATGTGGTGCCATTAGCTGCCACCATGAAGCCGGTGTTTTTCCCGGCGCTGGTGAAAAAGTCCACCACGCCGATGATTAAAGAGATTGCCGCGATTGTGCAGCAAGGTTATCCGTTTTCGCCAGCATCGTGAGCACAATTCCTGTAAAAATCGGTACGTTAGCGCTATTTTAATGCCTGGTGGATGATGACTGAGGAACGCCGGGTGGAAAGACTGGATTGCGATCGGATGCTGGTGGCGGTAATGGAAACCGGCAGTTTTACCGCGGCTGCGCAGCGACTGGGCACCAGTCATGGTCAGGCGTCGAAACTGATTTCCCGCCTGGAGCGCGAGCTGGGTGTGCAGCTGTTTCGCCGCAGTACGCGTGCGCTAACCGCCACGGATGTCGGGCTGGCGTACTATGAAAAAGTGCGGCTGCTGCTGGCGGAGTATGATGCGCTGAATGATTCGGTGCGCAACTCTTCGCAATCCCCTTCTGGCCGGGTGCGCATTTCCGCGCCGGTCACCTTTGGTGCCACCCGCCTGGCACAGCCACTGATTGATTTCGCCCGTCTTTATCCCGGGATTGAGCTGGATGTCAGCTTTGCCGACCGGGTGGTCAATGTGGTGGACGAGGGTTTTGACCTGGCGCTGCGCATTGGCAAGCTGGAAGACAGCAGCCTGATGGCGCGTAAGCTGTGCGATATCCGTATTATTCTGGTGGCATCGCCAGACTATCTGCAGGCGCGGGGTGTACCGCAGCACTGGCAGCAACTGGCAGATCATGACTGCATTATCGACACCAACTTCCGTGACCCGTATCGCTGGCCGTTTCTCGATGGCGAGCAGCACGTGCAGCAACCGGTTAATGGCCGGCTGAAATTTTCCAATGCAGAAGTGTGCCTGCAGGCCGCCTGTGCCGGACTGGGAATCGCCTGTCTGCCGACGTTTGTTGCCGGTGACGCGCTGCGCAGCAAAGCCATTGTGCCGCTGCTGGCGGCGTATCCGCTGCCGACGCTGGGGCTGTTCGCCCTGTATCCGCCGGCCAAATATCTGGCGCATAAATCCCGCACGCTGATCGATTATCTGGTGGAAGCCTTTGCTGGTGAACTGGTCTGGGAACAGGGCTGGTGATAATTTCCATTATGGAAATAAATATGCTCATTTCATGGGGATAATCATCGTAATGGAAATAAGTTAACGTTCTCTCATCAACTTACTGAGAGGAAAACACCATGACTGACAACCGTACTGCTCCTTACGCTGCGCTGGTATTACGTATCGCGCTGGGTATCCTGTTTCTGGCTCACTTTGGTCTGAAGTTCTTTGTCTTCACCCCGGCGGGCACGGCGAAATTCTTTGCTTCACTTGGGCTGCCGGGTGGTCTGGCGTACCTGACCATGGCGGTGGAGCTGCTGGGGGCGATTGCCCTGATTCTGGGCATCTACGCCCGTATCGCGGCGGTGGTGTTAATCCCGATTCTGCTTGGCGCGATTTTCACGGTACACGGCCCGGCGGGCTTCTTCTTTACCAATGAGAATGGCGGCTGGGAGTTCCCGGCGTTCTGGATTGTCGGCCTGATCGCGCTGGCACTGACCGGCGACGGTAAATACGCGCTGAAACCGACGCTGATTAAGCGCTAACAGGAGGCGATATGCTGGTAAATGGTCAATGGACGGCAGAGTGGCACCCGGTACAGGCCACTGATGAGAAGGGGGGCTTTGTCCGTCAAACCTCCAGCTTTCGTCACTGGGTGACGCCGGACGGTGCGCCGGGCGTCACCGGAGCAGGTGGCTTCCAGGCGGAGCCGGATCGTTATCATCTGTATGTGGCGCTGATTTGCCCCTGGGCCTCGCGCACCCTGATTGCCCGCAAGCTGAAGGGGCTGGAAGAGGTGGTGTCGGTCTCGGTGGTGGAGCCCTGGATTCTCGATCAGGGCTGGCATTTTGGCGATTATCCCGGCGCAAACCGCGATGAGCTGAATCAGGCGGAATGGCTGCACCAGCTGTATACCCGTGCGGATGCCACCTTCACCGGCCGGGCGACAGTGCCCGTACTGTGGGACAAGAAAACCGGCACCATTGTGAATAATGAGTCGGCAGATATTGTGCGCATGTTTAACAGCGGTTTTAGTGAGCTGGCGCGTAACGATATCGATCTCTATCCGGCGCTGTTGCGTGAAGAGATTGATGCGCTGAATGCGGAAATTTATCCGCGGCTGAATAACGGGGTGTACCGCACCGGTTTTGCCACCACCCAGGTCAGCTATCAGGAAGCGTTTAACGATGTGTTCGCGATGCTGGATAAGCTGGAACAGCGCCTGAGCGATCAGCGTAGTTTCCTCACGGGTGAGCAACTGACCGAAGCGGATATCCGCCTGTTTGTCACGCTGATCCGCTTTGATGCGGCGTACCACGGGTTGTTTAAATGTAATCTGCGTCAGCTGCGTGCTTATCCACTGCTGCATCGTTATACCCGCCGCATGCTGGATATTCCGGGTGTGCGTGCAACGGTCAATATTGATCATATTAAACAGGGCTATTACTCAATTAAGGCGCTGAACCCGAACGGCATTGTGCCGGTTGGCCCGGATTTGAGTGATTACGGTTTTGCCGGAGAGGGACAATGAGCAAAAATTTGGTGATTCTGTTTCATGGCGTCGGCAGTAACGGTGCGGATATGCAGGGACTTGCGCGCTATCTGGCGCCGTCATTGCCGGGCGTCAGCTTTGCCTGCCCTGATGGCACGGCGCGCTTTGATGGCGGTGGACCAGGCTTTCAGTGGTTCAGCGTGCAGGGCGTGACGCCGGAAACGCGTCCGGCTCGTATTGTCGCCGCGCGCGACGCCTTTGACGCCACGATTGATGCCATTCTGCAGCAGCATGATGTCACGCCGGGCGAGGATAATATTATCCTCGGCGGTTTTTCGCAGGGGGCGATTATGGCGCTGGATGTGCTGGTCAGTGGGCGCTTACCTCTGTCCGGCATGGTGTCATTGTCCGGGCGTCTGGCCTCGCCGGAGCCGTTTAACCTTGCGGCGGATCAGGCGGCATTGCTGGTACACGGCAAAGCGGATGCGGTGATCCCGTGGAGCGAGAGTGAGCAGGCTGAAAAGCGCCTGCGTGCAGCAGGTGTGGCGGTGGAGAGCTTCTTCGAAGCTGACACACCGCATACCGTGACGGCTGCGGGTGTCAGCCATGCGCTGAGTTTTATCCGTCGACGTCTTAACCTCGACTAAGTGAGTCAATGATGAGCCAGTTTGCTTTTTCCCTTGCGGCGGACAGCACGCGTTTTTCCTGGCCGGAGAAATCTCTGCAGCAGGAGGTGGCGCGCGGTTATCGCCAGATTACCGCCGGGCTGGCAGCCTCGGGTCAGCTGACCGATTATGATGTGGAGATGATGATCTACCGCATCGAAGAGATTATCGAGTCAGACCATGCGTTGCAGGCAGTGCAGGGCGAGGCGCTGGCGCAGGATGACGGGCTGCGGCAGGTAAGTGAGCACTTCCTGGGGGGCGCGCAGCAGGTGGATCGCGCGGCCATTGAAGCGGCCTTTAATCAGTTTGCCGATCAGCTCTCTTACGGCCACTATCCGGTGACGGCGCAGCAGTTACAGTGGGTGGCAGGGTTTATTTTTATCCGTGAGATTAGCCATCATCTGGATGTGCCGCAGGTGCGTTTTCGCTGATTCTGGCCTGGGGTTTACGCAGCGAACAGCGCCAGCGTTTATTGATACACCGATCACAGATAGCGTTTTATTGTTTAAAGCCTGACCAGCAGGCTATTGACCCGGCCGGAGAAACAGTGATATTTTTCCGCCATTGCATTAAAGCTTGTTACCGCACTGCGGGCAAAACGTGAATGCAGTTTCAGAGTTGATTCTCTGGCTGTGCTTATGTTTTGCCCGTTTTTGTTTTTCGGAGTTGGCGATGCGTATCAAACAAGTTCTGAATAATAATGTCGTCAGCGCCGTCGATGCCAGTGGTGTGGAGTTGATTTTAACTGGCCGGGGGCTGGGATTTAATACCACCGCGGGTGATGAAGTGCCCGAAAATAGCATCGAGAAAATTTTTCGCCTCGATGATGATAAAATTTACTCGCGCTTTAAGATATTGCTGAATGAAATACCGGTGGAGATTGTGCAGCTCACGGATGATATTGTGCAGCTGGCGACCTCGTCACTGAGTTATCAGCTCGGCGAAGGGTTGTAGGCGGATTCAAGTTCGAAGTGCAACGCTAAGCCGCCTGTCTTAACTCTGCAAAGACCACTGAAGGCTGCCGGAA
>NZ_CBFFRK010000190.1:0-4726 GCF_965644245.1 Erwinia sp. V71 | reverse complement strand
CGTTTACCGCTCATGGGCACCTCTCTTTAAGTCATCTTAAATGACTCCGAGGTGTCTGTTAAACCCGTGGCGATTCATCCGGGTTGCTGATGGTGAGCTTTTTTATCACGCTGTTCCTGATTAAAGAGGGTGCGCAGCGGGTGGTGAAGAAGCAGGACAAGCTCAGCGGTCGCGAAGTGTTTCAGTCGCTCAGTAATCCGGCGCTGATGATTACGCTGTTTGTGACCACCATGGTGATTCAGTTATGTAATGGCTCCATCGGCCCGATTCTGACGCTGTTTGTGCGCGATCTCGCGCCGGATGTGCAGAATATCGCGTTTCTAAGTGGTTTTATTGCCGCGATCCCTGGCGTGGCCGCGCTGATGTCAGCATCGCGGCTGGGTAAGCTGGGGGATCGCATTGGTGCGCAGCGGGTATTGATCGCCGCGATGGCGTTTGCCGTGCTGCTGTTTATCGCCATGGCGTTTGTCACCAGTGTGACGCAGCTGGCGATTTTGCGCTTTTTGTTAGGCTTTGCCGATGGCGCAATGATGCCCGCAGTACAAACGCTGCTGGTGCGTTATTCCAGCGAGCAGGTAACCGGGCGTATTTTTGGTTATAACCAGTCGTTTATGTATCTTGGCAATGTGGTCGGGCCGCTAATGGGGGCCGGGATTTCGGCGGTGGGCGGTTTTCGCTGGGTGTTTGTTGCGACGGCGTTAGTGGTGCTGGTGAATACCTTGCAGCTGCGGCGGTTTTACCGCAAAGAGTAAGCTCAGGGGCGTCGTCTGATTGATCGAGCGCCCCTCTGTCTGATTTTGCTGCTGTTTTGTGGGAAGGGAGCGTCCAGGCTCCCTTGTTCTTACTGCTGTTTCAGCGTCACCCGATAATGATACTGCGGTGCACTCAGCAGATAATCCGGGCTGACGCTCGGGCTCCACGAGTCATCGCCGCCCACGCCCATATGATAACCATCCACGCTCAGCCAGCAGCCCGCTTCTTCACGCAGTAAGTGGCGGTGACTGGTATCGCGCAGCTGTTCCATACTGTAGCGGCTGAGTGAGAAGTGGAAGTCGCCGCTGACCTGCAGGCTGCCAGCCGTCAGTTCGCGGGTGCCGCCGCGCAGACCATTATCTCCCGGGAAAACATACGGGGTATGCAGATCCGCCAGTGGCAGCGTCCAGCGCGAGAACTGCGCAGCGCTGCGCCGGTCCGGGTAGTTTTCATGTGGCCCCAGTCCCAGCCAGCTTGCCGATGAGACGGCCTCCGCCAGCTGGAAGCGCAGGCCAATACGTGCTGGCGCAGGTACTCCCGCCGCGATCTCGACGGTCACATCCACCGTTAATTCTCCCTGTGCATTCACTTCGTAGCGTTTGCGGCTGAGGAACAGTGTCTGCTGCTGATACTGGTATGCGTGCAGCGTATCGACAATGACCGCGTTGGGCAGCGCACTGGCTTCGCACTGCAGCAGACGGGCTTCCAGCTGATACAGTCCGGCGCGCTTCCAGCGTTCTACCCAGGCATTAGGGTCGATACGGGTTGCTTCGCTGATGCCAATATCGTTATCGACTGGCGCACGGACAAACAGGTCGCTGAGTGGTGACAACAGGGTCTCTCTGTCCTGCTGCAGCCACTGGATCAGCTCACCGCTCTGACGCGAGAACTGCCAGCGCTGTTGCCCGTGGCTGACGGTGAACTGGCCGTCGTTCTGGCTCAGCTGCGGCGCACTGCTGGCCTGTGCTTCCGGCGGCAGAGCGAGGGCTGAAGGCAGCCGCCATTGCGCCCAGGCAACGCGATGGTTTTCCGGCGACCAGCTTGTGGCGCGTGGTTGCACCACCTCCAGGTTGAGCCACACTTCGCCACTGACGCTGGCCGGGGCATTCAGTTCAATGCGTTGACTGCCCTGCGGCGCGAGGTTAAGCGGTAATTCTCCGCTGGCGATGGCGGCACCGTTCTGCTCAATACGCCAGTGCAGAACTTCATTGTCGCTGTGGCGGAACAGGTATTCGCTGTTGATGGTAAACGCCAGCGGGTTATCGGCGTCAGCGCTGAACTGGAAGAATTGCTGTGCGTACTGTGCTTCATACAGCGACGGATGCGGTGTGCGGTCAGCAAACACCAGCCCGTTCATACAGAACTGGCGGTCATTCGGTTTATCGCCGAAGTCACCGCCGTAAGCCTGCCAGCGGGTGCCATCGGCATCCTGTTTGGTCAGGCTCTGATCAACCCAGTCCCAGACAAAGCCGCCCTGCAGGCGCGGGAACTGACGGAAAGCCTGCCAGTAGCGGTTAAAGCCACCAAAGCTGTTGCCCATCGCGTGGGCGTATTCGCACAGAATTAACGGGCGGGTTTCCCCTGGCATGCCGATCCACTTTTTAATCGACCATTTCGGTACGGCCGGGAAAGGCTGGTCCTGATCGACTCGGGCGTACATCGGGCAGATGATATCGGTCGCCGCGCTGTTCGCACCGCCGCCTTCGTACTGCACCGGGCGGGTCGGATCGTTGCTTTTGATCCAGCGATACAGCGCATCGTGGGTGCTGCCGTGGCCGGACTCGTTACCCAGTGACCAGATAATAATGCAGGCGTGATTGCGGTCACGCTGCACCATCCGTGTGACGCGCTCACTGAAAGCGTTAAACCACACCGGGTCATCGGACAGGCGATTCATCGGCTGCATGCCGTGGGTTTCGATATTGGCTTCGTCCACCACATATAAACCGTAGCGGTCGCATAAGCGATACCACAGTGGGTGATTAGGGTAATGCGAGCAGCGCACTGCGTTAAAGTTATACTGCTTCATCAGCTGGATATCACGCACCATGGTGGCTTCATCGATGGCCTGACCCAGTTCCGGATGGTGTTCATGACGGTTGGTGCCGCGGATCAGCAACGGTTGGCCATTCACTTTCAGCAACCCCTGTTCGATAGTCACCTGGCGGAAGCCGACGTCACAGGCTTCGGCCTCCACCAGCGTACCCGTGCTGTCCAGCAGCGAGACAACGGCGCGATACAGATGCGGCGTTTCGGCGCTCCACAGCAGCGGCTGCGCCACCGGCAGATTGAGGGTGGTGCGATCGTGATAATGACCGCGCTCATCAATCACTTCGCTGCCAAACGACTGTTGCTGGCTGGCGATGAGCTGATCACCACGCCATAAATCGACTTTTGCCTGATAGCCGGCACAGTTTTCGTTGGTCAGGTTTGCCACCACTTTGGCCTGTAAGCGTGCGGAGCTGAATTCCGGGCTGAGGTGGGTTTCCAGCTGTACGTCCAGCAGCTGCACATCGGGCTTATGCAGCAGTGTGACGTCACGGAAAATCCCGCTCATGCGCCACATATCCTGATCTTCCAGGTAGCTGCCATCGCTCCAGCGCAGCACCATTACTGCCAGACGGTTATTGCCTGGCTGTAAAAAGGTGCTGAGATCAAACTCGGCGGGCAGACGGCTGTCCTGTGAATAGCCCACCCAGTTGCCGTTACACCACAGGTAAAAGGCCGAGTTGACGCCATCAAAAATAATGCGTGTCTGTCCGCTTGTCAGCCAGTCGCTGTCGACACTGAATGTGAGCGAATAGCACCCGGTCGGGTTCTGCTGCGGTACGCTGGGCGGCGTGACCGGAATCGGGTACTGCACATTGGTATAAATCGGGCAGTCGTAGCCTGCCAGCTGCCAGTTTGATGGCACCTGGATGCTGCTGCCTTCCGGCAGATCCTGCAGTAACCAGCTCTGTGGTACGGCTTCTGGCTGACTGAAGTAACTGAAATGCCAGCTGCCATTCAGACTCTGGCGGCGCGCTGAAGGCTGGTCGTCACGCGCCTGCTGGGCATTGCGCCAGCTGGCGAATGGTGGGTGAGCCGGCAGGCGGTTGAGCTGAGTGGTGCCGGGCTGTTCCCAGTCGCGGCGGGCAATGATCTCTGACAGCGTGTGGATGGCTTCTGTTTTCATCGTACATTTCCCATGGAATGTTATGCGCTCACATTGCCTGTGATATGACCCGCCGTAAAGTGTTTCACGGGAATTCCGCGACGTGGATCGCGTTCCGTTCTCTGTGCCAGCCAGTGATCGGCTGCAGTTAACACACTCTGATTACCGGATTTTGACAGGAAAGTGTTAAGCGTAGTTACTTTGGGTAAAAAGTGGCCCTATGCAGAGTATTCCGCATTGTCGGGTGACCATGCGCCGCATACACTCGGCGCGAAATCGTCACACTGAGGTTCTATTTATGAGTCGTATTATTAAGGCAGTAACAATTGTGGCGCTGGTCACAGCACTGAGTGGTTGTCTGTTCCCACCTCCGGGTGGTGGCGGCGGCGGCGGCTGGGGTGGCCCTGGCGGCGGCGGTGGTCCTCATGGCGGTTTTATGGGTGGTCCAGGCCCACGCTAAACTGATTTATTCCCCTTCACCAGCCATGGTGAAGGGGATAGTTGCACCCGTCTGGCTGCCCAATAATAGTGCAGTTCAGCACCTCCGATGTCATCCGCAAATAGTCCGGCAAATCACTATCATTTTATTTATCCCGGTGTTAACGTCTCACTTTAACCCGCTGAGACATTCGCATGAAAAATCTCATTGCTGAATTATTGTTAAAGCTTGCTGCAAAAGAAGAAGAGTCAAAACGCGAATTCAGATAATAAGTGCAACGCTTGGTCATGTGGATGGAGGGACGGTTAGGGAAGGTGCGATTTAATCGGTGGGGTTCAGTGGAGTCCTTAGCTGTATTAGCCTTACCTTAGCTGAGCTGT
>NZ_CBFFRK010000189.1:0-4935 GCF_965644245.1 Erwinia sp. V71 | reverse complement strand
GTTCCGGCAGCCTTCAGTGGTCTTTGCAGAGTTAAGACAGGCGGCTTAGCGTTGCACTTCGAACTTGAATCCGCCAAGCACCCTTCTCCCCGCCGATATACACTGGCGGGAGTTGCGGGCTCGCAGCAACAAATTGCACGCCAGCCTGTACGCCCGCGCCGGCTTAGCGTATGTTTCACCCCGACAAGGCCAACTTAATTATTCACCCTGAAGCAACATAATGAGACAGACACAGCAAACGCGCCCGGTTAAGCCGCGCCATATGAAACTCAGTACGCTGGTCACCCTGATGGTTGCCGCGGTGATGATGAGCGTGCTGCTCAGCATACATCTGCTCTATTTCGTCCAGATTGACGACTTTACCCGTGCGCACCTGAAAGATAAGGCGCTGGCGGTGGCACGCACACTGGCGGAAAACCCGCAGGTACAGCACGGACTGACGCTGCCTGCCACCAGCAATATTATTCAGCCCCTCGCTACCAGCGTAAGAATACGCAATGATTTGCTGTTTATTACCATCATTAATATGGAGGGTATCCGCTATTCTCATCCTAATCCGCAGCTGATTAATCAGCACTTTATTGGCAGTGATTTCCTGCCCGCACTGCAGGGACATGAAAATGTCGCGATCAACCGCGGCGCGCTGGCCGATGCTTTACGCGTGTTTACACCGATTTTTAACGCGCAGCATAAACAGATAGGCGTGGTCGGCATTGGCATTGCCCTGAACGATGTCAGCGCGCAGGTGGCGAAAAGTCGCTGGAATATTGTCTGGACCGTGCTGATTGGTGCGCTGGTCGGCGGTCTGGGTATTCTGATTCTGGTGACGCGTTTAAAACGTATTCTGCTGGGACTGGAGCCGTATGAAATTTCCAGCCTGTTTGAACAACGGCAGGCGATCCTCGATTCCGTCAGAGAAGGTGTTATCGCGGTCGATGAACACGCGCGGGTGACGCTGATTAATCAGGCGGCGCGCGAATTATTGCCGGAAAGCGCCATCCATGCGCTGCTAAATGGCGAAAAAAATAGTGAAACCGCGGTGATGCTGGCCGGTTTGCTCGACACACTGCATCACGGCAATGCGCACTACGATGAAGAACTGCATGTGCGCGAGCGGATTATGATTGGTAATACCGTGCCGGTGCGCAGCCATCAGCGGATTATCGGCGCGGTGTTTACGTTCCGCGATAAAACCGAAATTAACCGGCTCATGCAGCGCCTCGACGGCATGGTAAACTATGTCGATGCGTTACGGGAACGCTCCCACGAATTTATGAACAAGCTGCATGTTATTCTCGGCCTGTTGCATATTAAACATTATTCGCGGCTGGAAGAGTATGTGCTGCAGACCGCCAATAACTATCAGACAGAAATTGGCTCACTGTTACAGAAAATTAAGTCGCCGGTGATTGCCGGTTTCCTGTTAAGCAAGATTAACCGGGCATCGGATATGGCGCACCGCCTGACGATTAGCGATGCCAGCGACCTGCCCGACTACGGCAGTGAGCAACAGGTTGCCGTGCTGGTGACGGTGCTGGGAAATCTGATTGAGAATGCCCTTGAGGCATTCGATGAACACAACGGTGGTGACATCCATGTGTTGTTGCACTACCAGAATGGCTGGCTGACCTGTGAAGTCGGCGATGATGGCCCGGGCATCCCCACACCGATGCTGGAGACGCTGTTTGACCGCGGCGTCAGCAGCAAAGGCGAACAGCGAGGTATGGGGCTGTTCCTGGCCAGACAGCAAACGGAAGGACTGGGCGGCCGTATCAGCGTCGAGTCTGAACCGGGGGTTTACACGCAATTTCTGGTGCAGATCCCATGGAACAAAGGAAATATTACCGCATGATAAATGTGTTAGTGGTGGATGATGACGCCATGGTTGCCGAGCTTAACCGCTGTTATATCGGCAATATCCCGGGCTTTACCTGCTGTGGTACAGCATCGAATCTGCAACAGGCCAAAGAGCGGCTGGCGCGTAACGATCCGCCGGTCGATCTGATCCTGCTGGATATCTATATCCAGCAGGAAAATGGCCTCGATTTACTGCCGGAACTGCGCACCACCAAGCGGCCGGTGGATGTGATTGTCATTTCGTCCGCCGCCGATGCCGCCACGATTAAAACCTCACTGCATTATGGTGTGGTCGACTATCTGATTAAGCCATTCCAGTTTGCCCGCTTCGAAGAGGCGCTGACCAGCTGGCGGCAGAAGAAATCGCTGATGGATAATCAGCAGTTTTATCAGCAGTCAGATCTTGACCTGCTGATCCATGGCAATGCGGCCACGCCAGACGAGCCGCAGCGTCTGCCGAAAGGATTAACGCCACAAACGCTGCGCATTATTTGCCAGTGGATTGACGCCCATGCCACCAGCGAGTTTTCGACGGATGAGCTGGCGGCGGAAGTGAATATTTCGCGGGTGTCGTGCCGTAAATATCTGATCTGGCTGGCGCAGATTAATATTCTGCTCACCAGCATTCATTATGGTGCGACGGGCAGACCGGTTTATCGCTACCGTCTGCAGGAGGAGTATCACGAGCTGCTGACGCAGTATTGTCAGTAGTCAGTGAGGGGGGAGCACACGACTGAGATGCGGAGTCGTTTGCACCCCCATCCCAGCCTTCCCCCACACCGTGGGGGAAGGAGCCGTTTGGTGCCCACCTCAGCTACTCAGCGATTCATAATCCCTTAGTGGCGAATCGCGCAACCACATTTCACCATATCGCTGTGATTATGCACATGCTTACCGAGATGCGAATGCCTGACCTGCAACTCACCCTGCCGCCATGCGCCGTTCTCATCCGCGCGATTGTCCAGCAAGCGGTTCAGCGCCTCTGCTACCAGTAAATCCACCCGCGGTGCCCAGCTGGTCAGATGCCATGCCGAAGAGCGCGACTCATCCACATCATTAAAACCGGTCACGGCAACATGCGCACCCTGACCAAAGTCGCGGACCGCCTGCAGTGCGCCAAACGCCAGCAGATCATTTTCGCAAAACAGCGTATTGATTCGCTCTGCTGAACGCGCGCTTTTCAGATACGCCATGGTCGCCTGATACGCCCGTTCACGGTCATCAGCGCCCGCCGTCAGTTCGCAGGTCAGCGTCTTATCTGCCTGCTGCAAGGCGGCAAGATACCCTTCTCTGCGTGCCAGCGACGTTGCCGTCTCATTCGCCTGCAAATAACCAAAACGTTCATGTCCCTGTGCCAGCAACAACTGCCCCATCGCCACACCTGCGGCATACTCATCGGCACTGACGCTCTGAACGCTTGCGCCGCCAAGAGCAATCACGGGAACCTGCGGCAACGCGGCAACCGCGGCGCTGATTTGCGCGTCTGAATCCGCATCAAGGAACAGCAGCCCGCCCACCTGCTGCTGCTGCGCCATCTGCAGTAATGCCGGCCAGCTGTCACGCGAGTCAACATTGAGCAGCAGCGTCACACAGCCGCGTTTATTGAGCTGCCGGGTTACTTCATTCAGCAGCGTCACGCTGTACGGATTACTGAACGCATGGCTGACTACACCGATAATGTTGCTGTTATGCTGCATCGCTTTTGTCGTCTCCTTGATCCTGACTGGCCCGGCGTCACGCCTGGCCGGGCGGGTGAACAGACAGCGTAACAGAATCATCACCGATGTCATCACAACGGCAGATTGCCGTGCTATATCTTTGATACCCGTCGCAATGTCCGGTACTATTTTGTTCTCTCCTTTACCTTCACCGCTCAGGGAAGAACACATGTTTACAGGTAACAGCTGGTTAATATGGGCGCTGCTGTCGGCGTTTTTTGCCGCCATGACGGCGATTTTCGCCAAAATCGGCGTGCAGAATGTCGATTCAGATCTGGCGACGCTGATCCGCACGTTTATTATTATCGCCGTGCTGTCGTTATTTGTTGCTTTCACCGGCAAGTGGCGTAATCCGCTGGAGATCAGTGGCCGCACCTGGCTGTTTCTGCTGCTGTCCGGTCTGGCGACGGGCGCGTCGTGGGTCTGTTATTTCCGCGCCCTGAAAGTCGGCGAAGCGTTTAAAGTGGCACCGATTGATAAACTCAGTCTGGTGATGGTGGCCATTTTCGCCACGCTGTTTCTTGGCGAACGGCCGAATTTGCGTGAGTGGGCTGGCCTGGGGTTAGTGGCAGCAGGTGTCGTGCTGATCGCCTTCCGCCGTTAGCTTTTGTCACTATCCCTGCCTGGCACTATCGCCTGCCAGACTGCCATCGCCATACTATCCCCTCCCCCATAAAATGAGGGGGAGCCCGTTGCACGGAGCCGCCAGCTCCCCCATCCCAGCTTTCCCCCACTCTGTGGGGGAAGGAGCAGATCGAGTCGGCGGTAAGCTCCGCGGTTTCGCCCGCTCTTAACCTTAGTTCTTAAGGTTGTCTTAAACTTGCTTCGTCACCATAGGGCCACTTCTGCTTCAGGTGACGGATATGCTGCTTAAATTATTTAAACGCCCGCTGATGGGCAAACTGGTTTTTCTGCTGCTGTGCGCGGGTTATATCGCGCTGTTGCTTAATATTGCCTATTACCGTCAGGTGGCGCAGATTCTGCCACTGGACTCGCTGCACAATATTGTTTTCTTCCTCTCCATGCCGCTGGTGGCGTTCTGTGTGATCAATATTCTGCTCACGCTGGCCTCTTTCCTCTGGCTGGATCGGCTGCTGGGCGCGCTGTTTATTCTGCTCAGCGCCAGAGCACAATTTTTTATTATGACCTACGGCATTATTGTGGATCGCTCAATGGTCACCAATATCCTCGATACCACCGCGGCAGAAAGCTTCGCGTTAATGACGCCAAAGCTGCTGCTGGTTCTGCTGGTCAGCGCCATTATCCCGATACTGCTGATGTTTTGCGGGTCGTGACGCAGATTTAGTGGTAGTGGTTGATTGTCAGATACCAGCCGATGATCTTGTCGTGCATCTCTTCA
>NZ_CBFFRK010000188.1:1839-5075 GCF_965644245.1 Erwinia sp. V71 | reverse complement strand
GGAGACCCCACACTACCATCGGCGCTACGGCGTTTCACTTCTGAGTTCGGCATGGGGTCAGGTGGGACCACCGCGCTAAGGCCGCCAGGCAGATTCTGTTTTATTCATGCCGCTGCTTCTGCAGCCACATAAATCAATCCGTTTCGAACAAGCTGAATATCGTGCGTCTCTCACGCCAAAACACTTCCGGCGTTGTAAGGTTAAGCCTCACGGGTCATTAGTACCGGTTAGCTCAACGCATCGCTGCGCTTACACACCCGGCCTATCAACGTCGTCGTCTTCAACGTCCCTTCAGGAGACTTAAAGTCTCAGGGAGAACTCATCTCGGGGCAAGTTTCGCGCTTAGATGCTTTCAGCGCTTATCTTTTCCGCATTTAGCTACCGGGCAATGCCATTGGCATGACAACCCGAACACCAGTGATGCGTCCACTCCGGTCCTCTCGTACTAGGAGCAGCCCCCCTCAGTTCTCCAGCGCCCACGGCAGATAGGGACCGAACTGTCTCACGACGTTCTAAACCCAGCTCGCGTACCACTTTAAACGGCGAACAGCCGTACCCTTGGGACCTACTTCAGCCCCAGGATGTGATGAGCCGACATCGAGGTGCCAAACACCGCCGTCGATATGAACTCTTGGGCGGTATCAGCCTGTTATCCCCGGAGTACCTTTTATCCGTTGAGCGATGGCCCTTCCATTCAGAACCACCGGATCACTATGACCTGCTTTCGCACCTGCTCGAACCGTCACTCTCGCAGTCAAGCCAGCTTATGCCATTGCACTAACCTCACGATGTCCGACCGTGATTAGCTGACCTTCGTGCTCCTCCGTTACGCTTTGGGAGGAGACCGCCCCAGTCAAACTACCCGCCAGACACTGTCCCCACGCCGGATCACGGCGCCAGGTTAGAACATCAAACATTAAAGGGTGGTATTTCAAGGTTGGCTCCACGCAGACTGGCGTCCACGCTTCAAAGCCTCCCACCTATCCTACACATCAAGGCTCAATGTTCAGTGTCAAGCTGTAGTAAAGGTTCACGGGGTCTTTCCGTCTTGCCGCGGGTACACTGCATCTTCACAGCGAGTTCAATTTCACTGAGTCTCGGGTGGAGACAGCCTGGCCATCATTACGCCATTCGTGCAGGTCGGAACTTACCCGACAAGGAATTTCGCTACCTTAGGACCGTTATAGTTACGGCCGCCGTTTACCGGGGCTTCGATCAAGAGCTTCTCCTTGCGGATAACCCCATCAATTAACCTTCCGGCACCGGGCAGGCGTCACACCGTATACGTCCACTTTCGTGTTTGCACAGTGCTGTGTTTTTAATAAACAGTTGCAGCCAGCTGGTATCTTCGACTGCCTTCAGCTCCGTCAGCAAGTGACTTCACCTAACGACAGCGTGCCTTCTCCCGAAGTTACGGCACCATTTTGCCTAGTTCCTTCACCCGAGTTCTCTCAAGCGCCTTGGTATTCTCTACCTGACCACCTGTGTCGGTTTGGGGTACGATTTCGTGTTACCTGGAGCTTAGAGGCTTTTCCTGGAAGCAGGGCATCAGTTACTTCATCACCGTAGTGACTCGTCATCACGCCTCAGTGTTAAAGTGCTCCGGATTTGCCTGGAACACACACCTACACGCTTAAACCGGGACAACCGTCGCCCGGATAACCTAGCCTTCTCCGTCCCCCCTTCGCAGTAACACCAAGTACAGGAATATTAACCTGTTTCCCATCGACTACGCTTTTCAGCCTCGCCTTAGGGGTCGACTCACCCTGCCCCGATTAACGTTGGACAGGAACCCTTGGTCTTCCGGCGAGCGGGCTTTTCACCCGCTTTATCGTTACTTATGTCAGCATTCGCACTTCTGATACCTCCAGCAGACCTCACAGTCCACCTTCAGCGGCTTACAGAACGCTCCCCTACCCAGCAACACATAGTGTCGCTGCCGCAGCTTCGGTGCATGGTTTAGCCCCGTTACATCTTCCGCGCAGGCCGACTCGACCAGTGAGCTATTACGCTTTCTTTAAATGATGGCTGCTTCTAAGCCAACATCCTGGCTGTCTGTGCCTTCCCACATCGTTTCCCACTTAACCATGACTTTGGGACCTTAGCTGGCGGTCTGGGTTGTTTCCCTCTTCACGACGGACGTTAGCACCCGCCGTGTGTCTCCCGTGATAACATTCTCCGGTATTCGCAGTTTGCATCGGGTTGGTAAGCCGGGATGGCCCCCTAGCCGAAACAGTGCTCTACCCCCGGAGATGAGTTCACGAGGCGCTACCTAAATAGCTTTCGGGGAGAACCAGCTATCTCCCGGTTTGATTGGCCTTTCACCCCCAGCCACAAGTCATCCGCTAATTTTTCAACATTAGTCGGTTCGGTCCTCCAGTTAGTGTTACCCAACCTTCAACCTGCCCATGGCTAGATCACCGGGTTTCGGGTCTATACCCTGCAACTTAACGCCCAGTTAAGACTCGGTTTCCCTTCGGCTCCCCTATACGGTTAACCTTGCTACAGAATATAAGTCGCTGACCCATTATACAAAAGGTACGCAGTCACACCACGAAGGTGCTCCCACTGCTTGTACGTACACGGTTTCAGGTTCTGTTTCACTCCCCTCGCCGGGGTTCTTTTCGCCTTTCCCTCACGGTACTGGTTCACTATCGGTCAGTCAGGAGTATTTAGCCTTGGAGGATGGTCCCCCCATATTCAGACAGGATACCACGTGTCCCGCCCTACTCATCGAACTCACAGTTCATGCATCTTCGTGTACGGGGCTGTCACCCTGTATCGCGCGACTTTCCAGACGCTTCCACTGACACACAAACTGATTCAGGTTCTGGGCTGTTCCCCGTTCGCTCGCCGCTACTGGGGGAATCTCGGTTGATTTCTTTTCCTCTGGGTACTTAGATGTTTCAGTTCCCCAGGTTCGCCTCGTTAAGCTATGTATTCACTTAACGATAATGCACAAGTGCATTGGGTTTCCCCATTCGGACATCGTCGGCTGTAGCGGTTCATATCACCTTACCGACGCTTTTCGCAGATTAGCACGTCCTTCATCGCCTCTGACTGCCAGGGCATCCACCGTGTACGCTTAGTCACTTAACCTCACAACCCGCAAGTGTTTCACTGCAGACTGCAAGCATTTGAGAGACTCGAACATGGCGTCTTTATTCTCATTTATGCGGAGAATAAAACGACATGTCGTTTCAATTTTCAGCTTGTTCCGGATTGTTAAAGAGCAC
>NZ_CBFFRK010000188.1:0-1743 GCF_965644245.1 Erwinia sp. V71 | reverse complement strand
TTCATCAGACAATCTGTGTGAGCACTTCGCGGGAATGATTCACTTAGGTAAGGAGGTGATCCAACCGCAGGTTCCCCTACGGTTACCTTGTTACGACTTCACCCCAGTCATGAATCACAAAGTGGTAAGCGCCCTCCCGAAGGTTAAGCTACCTACTTCTTTTGCAACCCACTCCCATGGTGTGACGGGCGGTGTGTACAAGGCCCGGGAACGTATTCACCGTGGCATTCTGATCCACGATTACTAGCGATTCCGACTTCATGGAGTCGAGTTGCAGACTCCAATCCGGACTACGACGCACTTTATGAGATCCGCTTGCCCTCGCGAGGTCGCTTCTCTTTGTATGCGCCATTGTAGCACGTGTGTAGCCCTGGTCGTAAGGGCCATGATGACTTGACGTCATCCCCACCTTCCTCCGGTTTATCACCGGCAGTCTCCCCTGAGTTCCCACCCGAAGTGCTGGCAACAGAGGATAAGGGTTGCGCTCGTTGCGGGACTTAACCCAACATTTCACAACACGAGCTGACGACAGCCATGCAGCACCTGTCTCACAGTTCCCGAAGGCACCAATCCATCTCTGGAAAGTTCTGTGGATGTCAAGACCAGGTAAGGTTCTTCGCGTTGCATCGAATTAAACCACATGCTCCACCGCTTGTGCGGGCCCCCGTCAATTCATTTGAGTTTTAACCTTGCGGCCGTACTCCCCAGGCGGTCGATTTAACGCGTTAGCTCCGGAAGCCACGCCTCAAGGGCACAACCTCCAAATCGACATCGTTTACAGCGTGGACTACCAGGGTATCTAATCCTGTTTGCTCCCCACGCTTTCGCACCTGAGCGTCAGTCTTCGTCCAGGGGGCCGCCTTCGCCACCGGTATTCCTCCAGATCTCTACGCATTTCACCGCTACACCTGGAATTCTACCCCCCTCTACGAGACTCAAGCCTGCCAGTTTCAAATGCAGTTCCCGGGTTGAGCCCGGGGATTTCACATCTGACTTAACAGACCGCCTGCGTGCGCTTTACGCCCAGTAATTCCGATTAACGCTTGCACCCTCCGTATTACCGCGGCTGCTGGCACGGAGTTAGCCGGTGCTTCTTCTGCGGGTAACGTCAATCGACGCGGTTATTAACCACATCGCCTTCCTCCCCGCTGAAAGTACTTTACAACCCGAAGGCCTTCTTCATACACGCGGCATGGCTGCATCAGGCTTGCGCCCATTGTGCAATATTCCCCACTGCTGCCTCCCGTAGGAGTCTGGACCGTGTCTCAGTTCCAGTGTGGCTGGTCATCCTCTCAGACCAGCTAGGGATCGTCGCCTAGGTGAGCCGTTACCCCACCTACTAGCTAATCCCATCTGGGTTCATCCGATGGTGTGAGGCCCGAAGGTCCCCCACTTTGGTCTTGCGACGTTATGCGGTATTAGCTACCGTTTCCAGTAGTTATCCCCCTCCATCGGGCAGATCCCCAGACATTACTCACCCGTCCGCCACTCGTCACCCAAGAGCAAGCTCTCTGTGCTACCGTTCGACTTGCATGTGTTAGGCCTGCCGCCAGCGTTCAATCTGAGCCATGATCAAACTCTTCAATTAAAAGTGTCTGATGCTCAAAGAATTAAACTTCGTAATGAATTACGTGTTCACTCTTCAAGACTTGATATATCAATTTTTTCGTTCCGGAGAACGTTGCGATATCAATCCTGCGAGTGCCCACACAGATTGTCTGATAAATTGTTAAAGAGCAGTGC
>NZ_CBFFRK010000187.1:0-5210 GCF_965644245.1 Erwinia sp. V71 | reverse complement strand
CTTAGTTGTAAGTGTCTACCATGTCCCCGAACAAGTGTTCACTGTGTCCCCGGACCGTACAGCTTGCGGGGGAGGGCTGGGGTGGGGGAGCAGACAACGCCGTATCTCAGTTGCTTGCCCCTCTACTTATCACCCGCCAAAATCCCGCGGCTTCTCCGGCCTGAATCCCAGACCAATAATCCGGCCAAAGACAAAGCGCAAAAACGGTAAGCGACGGATCACACCCGGCAGCCCGCTTTTTTTAGCGGCGGTGCCCGATTTCTTGCGGCTCATTTTGATCTGCAGAAACTGCGTGGCGCAGGTCGGGAACTGGCGGCGCTTCTGCACTTTTGCCAGATCGCTCAGGCTAACGTTACCTTCCCGCAGCGGCGTCGTCAGGTAATTGGCGGCTGCCACCGCATCCTGGATCGCCAGATTGACACCAACACCGCCAATCGGCGACATCGCGTGTGCCGCATCACCAATGCACAGTACGCCGGGTTTCATCCACTGATCCAGCCGGTCAATGCGGATCACCAGCAGTTTCAGCTGATCCCAGTCGCCCACTTCCGCCAGCCGCGCCGCCGGGAACGGGGCAACGGCAGCAATCTGCTGTTTCAGCGCATCGAGTCCTGCCGCTTTCACCGCCTCGTACTCGCCTTTCACAATCGAGTAACCACACTGCCAGAACTCGCCGCGGTCAATCATAATAAAGTTCTGCTTCGGCCCTTTATGGCCCATTCCCCATTCCGGGTCGCCAAGTTGCTTACTGAGGCGGAACCACAGCACATCGCGCGGTGAACCAAAGGATCGCCCGCTCAGACCCGCTTTTTCCCGCACCCGCGAGTGGCGGCCATCTGCGCCAATCACCAGCCGGACGCGGATCTCAAGCGGCTGACCCTCTTTGAGGGCTCTGACGCCGCACACCCTGCCATCAGCACAGATAAAGTCATCAAACGCGGTGGATTGCAGCAGAGTAAAGCCGGGCAGGGCGCCGGATTTGGCGGCGAGGAAATTCAGGAAATCCCACTGTGGCATAAACGCGATAAAACGACAGCGTACCGGCAGCCGCGAGAAATCCGCCATTGTCACTTCCTGACCGCCCACTTCCGCCTGCAGCTTTTCGGCGCGCTGGTGCGGCAGCTGCAACAGCTCATCCAGCAAACCGAGGTGATGCATAATTTCCAGCGTCGACGGGTGAATGGTATCGCCACGGAAATCACGCAGAAAATCGGCATGCTTCTCCAGGACCGTCACCCGCACGCCAGCGCGTGCCAGCAGATAACCGAGCATCAGCCCGGCCGGGCCGCCGCCAACAATACAGCAATCAGTGGTGAGAAGTTGCGATGAGTGTGACTGCATAGTGTGCTCCGCTGTCAGTGACAGATTATTTGATAATAATTATCATTATCTGTTGGGCGTGTCTATTGTGGGGAGTGCAGTTTTGAGTGAGAAAAACGGCGTCACTGACGGGCAGTGACGCCGGGGTTAAGGCAGGAGATTAGAAGCGGTAGCTCATCCCCACCTGCCAGGTGCGGTCGCGACCGATCCAGCAGGCATTACTGCTGTAGCAGGTGTAGGTGAATTTATTGGTAATGTTCTGCGCACCGGCTTTCACAGTCAGACCTTTCAGATCCGAACTGAGGACACCCATATCATAGGCCATTGCCAGATCAAACTGAGTATTGCCGCCCATTGCGGATACGGAGTTATCCTGGCTGACTGGCGTTTTACCTTTGTAGCGCATACCTGCGCCCAGCATCAGACCATTGAGGAAACTCTTATCGAAGGTGTAATCAGCCCACAGACTGACGGCATTCTCCGGTACCTGCATGGCGCGCTGACCCTGATACAGCTCATCCTTAGTGTTAATAGCATGGGTATAAGCATAACTTGCCACCAGATTCAGATTATCCAGCGGACGGCTGACAGCTGTAAGTTCAACACCGTTAGATTCAACTTCGCCAGTTTGCCGGTAATTGGTTCCCACTACAGCATCGTAAGTGCCGTCAGTGGTAAGCACATTTTTTTGTTTAATCTGGAATACAGACGCGGTTAGAGTGGTGGCGTAATTTGCCAGTAAATATTTCACCCCTCCTTCAAGTTGCTTACTGGTTGTCGGTTTAGCGGCTGCAGCAGTCAGGCTGCCGACAGGTGATACTGGCAGGAAACCTTCCGAGTAACTAACATAAGGCGCGATGCCATTGCTGAACTGGTACAGTGCGCCCAGGCGTTTCGTCACGCGGCTCTGATCAACGGATGTCTTCGTGTATCCCGTCAGTTTTTCAGCCGTGGTGGAACGATAGTCATCATAACGCAGGCTGGCGACCAGATTAAGGGCACCGAATTCGATTTGATCCTGCAGGTAGTAACCATTCTGATTATAGCTCAGGCGGTTTCTGCTGAAGTCATACAGACCCAGTTCACTTTCAACGACGCGATGATAATCAGGGTTGAGCATATCAATCCCCGGATTATTTTTGCCATACTGATAATGCATATTAGAGCTCAGATGCTGGTAATCAACACCGGCTAACAGATGATGCTTCCAGTCGCCCAGCTCCACGGTTTTCGTCAGCTGGTTATCAATATTGAAACTGTCGACATCCTCGTCAGTGATATAGCCAAAGCCTGTAAAGTCAGTAACGGAACTGCCCTGCTGATAAGCGTAAACGCTGCGCTGATAGGTTTTTACATTGAAATAGCGTGCTTTCTGTACCACACCCCAGCCGTTATCGAACTGATGTTCAAAGCTGTAGCCCATCATCCATTCGCGTTGTTTGAATACGTTCCAGTTGTCACCGCCATAATCGCGACGTGAAGCATAACCGCTGCGCAGATAAGCCAGAGTGAACGGGTTGGATGGGGTCAGATTAGGTTGATCCTGATACAGCGCTTCCAGCGTCAGACGAGTCTGATCAGAAGGCTGCCAGGTGACCGTTGGCGCAACCAGATAGCTTTCATGTTTTGTGGTGCGAGCCTGGTCATCTCCGGCGCTGGCTTTACCAATAAAGCGATAATTCCAGTCGCTGTCAGCGATCTGCCCGGTGGAATCAATATACCCTTCGCGCAGTTTACGATTGCCGGTATTAAAACCGACTTCGGTGCTTTGCTCTTTCTGTGGTTTTTTACTCTGAATATTGACCAGTCCGCCTGGCGACGCATTACCGTAGAGTACTGAAGACGGTCCTTTGAGAATATCGACCTGTTCAATCAGAATCGGATCAATATTCGCTTTCGTACTGCCACTGACGTTATACGGCAATTGCAGGCCATTATAGTACTCATGTTCGGCGTTAAAACCACGGATCTTATACTCACTCATATACGTGGTCGAACCGCGCATTTCACTCGACACCCCGGCCTCATAGCGCAGGATTTCATTCAGCGATGTCGCATGACGTTTTTCAATTTCTTGTTTGTCGATAGTGTTAATCGTCTGCGGGGTGCGGCTTTCCGGTACAGCGGATTTGGTGGCGCTGTTGGTATAAGGCGCGACGGTATTGCCATCATTATTACCGTCAGCGCTGCTGGCGCTCACCACCAGAGTGTTTTCTTGCGTTGATTCCGTCGCGGCCTGGGCAGAAAGGGCTGCTGCCACGCTGACCGCCAGAAGGGAAAAGGTTAAACCGTGTGTTTTTGCCATAAAAAGAGTCTCTCACTGTTTTAATTATCGAACACTGTGACCCTATTATTGCTGTAGCCGCGTCGCGGACGGCTATGCTCAGTGACGGGTTGTGTATGAGAGATGACAAATCCGCCCACAAGCACGGGCGAAAAGTAAGGGCTTATGCTACCGACAGCGCGCTGGGGGCGACACCGTAGCGGCGGCGAAACGCGGTGGCAAAGTTGGTGGCATGCTGATAGCCGGACATCCACGCTGCCTGCTGCACGCTATGTCCTTCGCGCAGATAGCGCCGCGCCAGTTCCAGACGGCAGTCACGCAGATAGTTAAAGACGGAGTCGCCATACAGCAGACGGAACTTGCTGCGCAGGCTGCTGGGGCTCATTGCGGCGATGCTGGCCAGCGCATCCAGGGTATGGTTTTTCTCCGGTTCGGCTTTCAGTAACTGGCGTACCTGCTCCAGCCGATGGCGCTCGCCCGGCGGCAGCTGCAGCGCGCTGGCAATCTGGCAGTGGCAGTCGGGCAATGGCGCGTCCAGTAACTGATGCGCCAGCAGCTGCAGCAATAATCCCTCCAGCATCAGCTGACGTGCCACCGTATTGCCGTCGAGCGGCTGCGCCTGACGTAATCCGGTCAACAGATGTTCCGGGACTGACCAGATACCTGACTGATGGTTTTTCTGTTGCCAGGCGCTGACCAGTGCCGCGATGGGCGACTGGGCGTTGAAATGATCGGGATGAATACCGAGTGAAATGGTCACCAGCCGTTCGCTGCCCTGATGACAGGCCTGCAGTACCAGATCCTTGCCGACACAGGTTGCCAGCGACATCCCGGGACGAATGCAGAACGCCTCACCATTCAGCCGCAGGCGCACATGTCCCTCCAGCACCACCAGCATAAACAACGGCGAACTGCCGATGGAGGTGGATTCATAGGGCTCAATCACCTGCAAATCAGAACAGGTCACCGTCATACCGGAAGGCAGCAGGATCTCATCGACACGCCCCTGGACTACGGTCTGATGCGCAACAGGTTCCACCATGCCGGGAAAGCGGTAATCAATACCATAGCGCTCGCCAAAATCACGGAAGTGGGCGACGGAAAAGGGCTGCTGCTGAGCGGCGTGCTGTGTCTTCATGATTGTAGGCGACTGAAACCTGTACCGGACGCAGAACCGGCGTGTGTGGCGAATCTGGCTATGCTATCACTGGTAATAACATTGGTAAAATAAATGATAGGTATTCGCATTACGATTACTGAAGGATCGCTCATGCAATGCTGCTGAGGGCATATCGTATTTGCGGTGACAGGCAGGGTGGCAGAGGCCATGAGCAGAACGTTCTTCGCCAGTAACAAATACGGATGGTGAGCTTGATTTATTTGGGCTGAAGAGGGCAGGAAAGGATATTGCAAACAGGGACAGAAACCTGTCAGGTTTATATAGAAAGGATACCTATTTGACTTAAGTTTTTTTATTAAGTTATTTGCAGGCGTGTTTTTATCGTGATTGTAAGGTTTTTGTCAGGTGCTGGTTGTTCGCGAATTCAGATAATAAGTGCAACGCTCGGACATGATTGTGGAGAGTGTAGGAGGAAGGGTTAACTAC
>NZ_CBFFRK010000186.1:0-5274 GCF_965644245.1 Erwinia sp. V71 | reverse complement strand
GGTTCTTTGTTCATTTACCATACGATGACAGGACGAAAAAATGGTTCCCATCGAATTAATCGCACCTTCCTTATGTTGTTTACCCGCAACATGTTTTCCACCAGCGGAGGAACTCTCCTGTGACCATCCCTTTGCGACGCTCATCAAGCCTGACAGATAACTGAAGGCCACAACCCTGAGCCGCAGTCTGTTGATACTGTGCCTCATCGTCTGAAGACCCATTCAGTCAATATGATTCTGCCCTGACGCGGGGGAGTGCCCGGTAATAAAGCCGGAGCCGTTATAGCGTGCTGTTTGTGGTGTATCACCACAGCCCAATACGGGTGGCAGCGAGTCAGATGATATTGTCAGAGGGTCATCGCCAGTGAAGTTACGCGCGCAGCGATTGGCGCGATAAGCAGGGCAGGATCATGGTTAGACGCAATCCACAGGTCAGTTATGTGGTTGAACCACATCGACGCGCACTTCCCACGTTGCGCAAATCGTTACAGCGGATTCATGTGCTGATTATTCTGGTTTCGTTTGTGATTTCTGGAATGTCACTGTCACTGTTGTCGCTGTTTGCCCTGCGCTATTACGCCGAAAACAATCTGCAACTGGTGGCTTCGACCATCAGTTACAGCGCGCAATCGGCAGTGAATGCCAATGACGCCGGTGCGGCTAAAGATGTGCTGCAGGTGCTCGGGGCGCAGGGGCAGTTTGCCGAGGGCAAAATTTATAATGCCCGCCGGGAACTGCTCTCCAGCTGGCGCTCACCCAATGTACAGATCGAAAATGGCGTGGATGCCATGATTGCTGGCTGGCTGTTTCCTCACCCGGTGAGTCTGCCGGTGGTGGCCAATCAGCATGAAGTGGGTCGCGTGTGGATCACCGGTGACGCCAGCGTCATTATCCAGTTTATCTGGCGCGCATTAGGCTGGCTGACAGGCAGTTTGCTGATCACGGCGCTGATTGCTTTTTATCTCTCCCATCGTATGCATGCGGGAATTATTCAGGGGTTGCGCAGTATTGCTTCCGTTGCGCACGACGTGCGTAAACGCCGGGCGTTCTCGCAGCGCGTACCTTCTTCGGAGATTGCTGAGTTGAACAAGTTAAGTATGGATTTCAATGGCCTGCTGGATGAACTGGCCGAATGGCAGCACCATATTACGCGCGAGAATGCCTCGCTTGCTCATCAGGCGGCACATGACGCGCTGACCGGTCTGCCGAATCGCGCGCACTTTGAACGTGAATTAGCGCAGCGTTTTGACCAGGCTGAAACGCGCGCCACGCTCGCGGTACTGTTTATTGATGGTGACCGCTTTAAACAGATTAATGACACCTGGGGGCATGCCGCTGGCGACAGTGTGCTGAGTGCGACTGCCGAACGGTTGCGGGCACATCTGCGTCGCGGCGATCTGGTCGCACGTTTTGGCGGTGATGAGTTCGCCATCATGCTGGCTGATGTGGCATCGGGCGAGCAGGCGGCGCAGGTCGCGCGTCATATTATGACGGCGATGGAAAAACCGATTCGTTTGCCGCAGGGCGAGCAGGTACAGCAGTCGCTGAGTATTGGTATCGCGGTGGCGAACCGCCACAGCTCACCTGAAGCCCTGCTGGCGCAGGCCGATGCGGCGATGTATCACATTAAGGAATTAGGCGGCGGCTGGTACTTCTCGCCAACCTGCTGGGAAACGGGCGCACCACGTCCCGAACAGAAAAGAGCCCACTGATGCCGCCCGGCTTAGCTGAGCGGGCAGTATTCGCCGTGAGCACGTGGGTAAACACCCATATAGTGCTCGCTACAGTCAAACTGCCAGTTGCCCTGACGCTGCATATTCTTTCTGCGCATGGTGTGGCGGTACGCCGTAGGCGTCTGGTCAAACTGGCGGCGAAAGACACGGGAAAACGTCTGCTGCGAGTCATAGCCATACTGCATTGCAATATCAAACACCGGGCGCTGCGTGCTGGTCAGCGCTTCGGCCGCCAGAGTTAACCGCCGCTCACGAATGTATTCGCCCAACGTTTGTTTCGTCACTGAACGGAACATACGTTGCAGGTGCCACTTCGAATAGCCCGATTTTGCCGCCACGTCATCTATCGACAGTGTCTTATCTAAATTCTGTTCAATCCAGTCAGTCAGTGTATGAATAATGTCGTTATGCATCATGACCTCATTCCTTCATTTAAGATTTTGATTGCGCTGTTCAGTTGCGGATGGAGTATAATTCCTCAAGTTAACTTGAGGTAAAGCGCAAAATGAAAAAAGAACGCAAGTACCAGAAAGCGGTGCTGACGCCCGGTGAAGTGGCGAAGCGCAGCGGCGTGGCGGTCTCTGCGCTGCACTTTTATGAGACGAAAGGATTAATCTCCAGTACGCGTAACGGCGGTAATCAGCGGCGCTATAACCGTGATGTGCTGCGCCGGGTGGCAATCATTAAGATTGCCCAGCGTATTGGTATTCCGCTGGCGACCATTGGCGAAAGCATGATGGATTCACCGCCCGATAAACGCATTTCGATGCAGGCCTGGGCCGAAATGACTCAGCAGTGGCGTGAGGAGCTGGACCGGCGTATTCAGACGCTGACCCGGCTGCGCGATCAGCTGGATGGCTGTATCGGCTGTGGTTGTCTGTCGATGCGTGACTGCCCGCTGCGTAACCCGGATGACCGTCTGTCACAGCAGGGTACAGGTGCGATTCTGCTGGAATCTGGCATTGAAAAGGACGCTGACGAGCTATAATGAGTGACCTTCTCTGACTAAAGGTCCACTCATGATCACGGTTCATCATCTGGATAACTCTCGCTCCCAGCGCATTCTGTGGCTGCTGGAAGAACTCGAAGTGCCGTATCAAATTAAACGCTATCAGCGTGAAGGCACGCTGCTGGCGCCGGAAGCATTGAAGAAAGTGCATCCGCTGGGTAAGTCACCGGTGATTACCGATGAAAACCGGGTGGTTGCCGAGTCGGGTGCCATTCTGGAATACCTCAGTACCAAATATGACCATGAATATCGCCTGCAACTGACGGATGCGGATGAAATCATCGCGTCGCGCTACTGGCTGCACTACGCGGAAGGTTCGCTGATGCCATTACTGGTGATGTCACTGATTTTTGGCCGCATGGGTAAACCGCCGGTGCCGTGGCTGCTCAGGCCGTTTGGTGCGATGCTGGGGAAAGGGGTGCAGAAGGGGTTTCTGAATAAGCAGATTGCCCGCCATCAGCAGTTTATTGAGCAGCATCTGGCCAGCCATCCGTGGTTTGCCGGTCAGCATTTCAGCATTGCCGATGTTCAGATGAGTTTCCCGTTACTGGCGATGGCGAAACGGGGTGCGTTGCAACAACTGCCACACAGCCAGGCATGGCTGGAAAAAGTTCAGGCGCGCCCTGCCTGGCGACGTGGGGTACAGCAGGGCGGTGAGTTGCAACTGTCAGACTGATATTGCGCAAAAATAGTGTTAAAAGACGCGTATCGCGGCAAACAGCAGTTGAAAATGCGGTGATAAAGGCAGGATAATCGTTTGCCTTTTTTACAGCCGCAGAAGTAAACGTTTGCGTCGCCGTTCAGTGGTTCACCGGTGCTAATTCCGGGAAAAATAACTCATAAAAAATCTTAGGGGATATTCTCTATGTCGACTCCTTCACGTCAGGCAGGTGGCTCGCTCGACGCCTGGTTTAAAATCTCTGCGCGCGGCAGCAGCGTGCGTCAGGAGGTGATTGCTGGTCTCACCACCTTCCTCGCCATGGTTTACTCGGTGATTGTGGTGCCGGGCATGCTCGGTAAAGCCGGTTTCCCGCCGACGGCGGTATTTGTTTCCACCTGTCTGGTGGCGGCATTTGGCTCGATCATTATGGGCCTGTGGGCGAATCTGCCGATGGCGATTGGCTGTGCTATCTCGCTGACCGCGTTTACCGCTTTCAGCCTGGTGCTGGGTCAGCAGATTAGCGTGCCAGTGGCGCTGGGTGCGGTATTCCTGATGGGGGTGCTGTTTACCATTATTTCTGCGACCGGTATTCGTGCGTGGATCCTGCGTAACCTGCCGATGGGCGTGGCGCATGGTACGGGCGTCGGTATCGGCCTGTTCCTGCTGTTAATCGCGGCAGATGGCGTGGGTCTGGTGGTGAAGAACCCGGCTCCTGGTCTGCCAGTGGCGCTGGGCAACTTTGCCTCTTTCCCGGTCTTGCTGTCGCTGATCGGTCTGGCGGTGATTTTCGGTCTGGAGAAACTGCACGTTCCAGGCGGCATCCTGCTGACAATTATCGCCATTTCTATTATCGGTCTGATTTTTGACCCGACGGTGCAGTTCCACGGTCTGTTCGCGATGCCAAGCCTGAGCGATGCCAGTGGCAATTCGCTGGTGTTCAGCCTTGATATTTTAGGCGCACTGCAACCGGCGGTTCTGCCAAGCGTGCTGGCGCTGGTGATGACGGCGGTGTTTGACGCCACCGGCACCATCCGTGCCGTCGCAGGTCAGGCGAATCTGCTGGATAAAGACGGTCAGATTATCAATGGCGGCAAAGCGCTGACCACCGACTCCGTGAGCAGCATGTTTGCCGGTCTGGTGGGTTCTTCTCCGGCAGCAGTGTATATCGAGTCAGCCGCGGGTACGGCGGCGGGTGGCAAAACCGGTCTGACCGCGCTGGTGGTGGGATTACTGTTCCTGCTGATTCTGTTTATGTCTCCGCTGGCGTATCTGGTGCCCGCTTACGCGACAGCACCTGCGCTGATGTATGTTGGTCTGCTGATGCTGAGCAATGTGTCGAAAATTGATTTCGATGATTTTGTTGATGCCATGTCTGGCCTGCTGGCGGCGGTATTTATCGTGCTGACCTGCAATATCGTGACCGGTATTATGCTTGGTTTCGCGTCACTGGTGATTGGCCGTATCGTGGCCGGTGAGTGGCGTAAACTGAATGCTGGCACCGTGGTGATCGCGGTGGCGCTGGTTGCCTTCTATGTCGGTGGCTGGGCGATCTAACTCTGCTATGGGGGGAAAGGATTCCCCCTTCAGGACATCACACTGTCCATCTGCGCTTTTCTTCCAGAATCTTCCTTAATTACCTGAAACGCACGTCCTGTTTTCAAGCCATTGCTGCTTTTGTTTTACAATCCCTCAGAGCACGTTGTTCCCGTGCCGTACTGCTCACGCCTGTTGGAAGAAGAGGCTATAAGGAAAACATGGAAATCTTTTTTACGATTCTGATTATGACACTGGTGGTAGGCGGATTCAAGTTCGAAGTGCAACGCTAAGCCGCCTGTCTTAACTCTGCAAAGACCACTGAAGGCTGCCGGAAC
>NZ_CBFFRK010000185.1:0-5418 GCF_965644245.1 Erwinia sp. V71 | reverse complement strand
TTATCGGTAGTTAACCCTTCCTCCTACACTCTCCACAATCATGTCCGAGCGTTGCACTTATTATCTGAATTCGCGCTGTGTTTTTTTGACAGTAAAACGTGGCGGGAAAATACGCAATGCTATTTAGTTCACAAAAATAACAAAATGCGCAAATATAAGTTTATCGTATAAATAAAATATGGCTTCTTAGGGTTAAGATTTGCTGCAACGAGCATCAAATCGTTATTCCCGCGCCGCACCGCCATGCAGCTCAATTGCGGTTGTCGCGTTCGTTTCGACGGCAAAAAGTAATGAGGAACCTATGAAGGTGATAAGCAGCGCATTCAGCAGATACCGGCTGGCCTTATTGAGTTGTCTGACGTTAACCGCATTTGTCGCACCGTTGCAGGCCGCCACACTGACGGTGATGCAGAGCGAAGCGCCGCGCAGTATGGACCCCGGCGATCAAACCGCCACCTACACCATGAGCGTGCTGGACCCGATGTACGAAGGGCTGGTGCGTTTATCACCCGAACTGAAAATTGAACCGGCGCTGGCGACTTCATGGTCGGGCGATGCGACCGGCAAAATCTGGACGTTTAAACTGCGTCAGGGGGTTAAATTCCATGACGGCACGCCGTTTAATGCCGATGCGGTGATCGCCAACTTTAACCGTCATCTCGATACCAAACGTGGCCTGGCGGCCAGCGGCCGTATTCGTGCGTTCCTCGATTCGGTGCAGAAAGTGGATGACTACACCGTCGAGTTTCATCTGAGAAAAGTCTACCCGGCGTTTCTGAACCTGATGACCGGCGGAGCGGCGATGATGGTCAGCCCGGCCGCAGACGGCGCACGTTCGCTGAGCAATAAAGCCGACGGCACCGGGCCGTACAAGCTGCAACAGTACAAAAACAGCGAATTTGTGCTGGAAACGAAGAACCCGGACTACTGGGGTAAAGCGGATGGCCCGGATCAGATTAAATGGACCTGGAGCAGTGAAACCTCAGTGATGAATATGACGCTGCAGGCCGGGGAAGCCGATGTGATTAACCCGGTGCCACCGCAGTTCGCCACCATGCTGAAAAATAATCCGCAGGTCACCTTACACCGTGGCGACGGGGCGGCCGTCTTCTGGGTGGCGCTGAACACCACACTGAAACCGCTGGATGATGTGCGGGTGCGTCAGGCGCTGAATTTCGCCACCGATAAACCGGCGATGGTACGCGCGATCATGTACGGCTACGCCACCCCGGCTAACTCGCCGCTGGCACCCGTTACGGCGGGCTACGACAAGTCACTGAATGATTATCCGCTGAATATTGAGAAAGCGAAAAGTCTGCTGAAAGAGGCGGGCTATGCGCAAGGCTTCACCGTCAATCTGGCGGTACAGGGGCCGGAAGCGCGTATCGCCCAGGTACTGCAGGGGATGTGGGCGAAAGTGGGCGTGAAAGTGAATGTGCGTCAGATGGAAAGTGGCGTGTGGAGTAAGGCGGCGTTTGCGGATGTGGCGGCGAAAAAAGCGGAGAACACCGGTGCCGTGCTGGCTTCCTGGTCTTCCGGCGCCAATGGCGCCGATCTGCAGCTGCGTCCGCTGTATCACAGCCAGAGCTTTGCCCCAGGCGGCGCAAACCTCGGCTTCTTTAGCGATAAAAAAGTGGATGAGCTGATTGATACGGCGGCCTCCACTCAGGATGACGCGGCGCGTAATGCGTTGTATGTCGAGGCGCAGAAAGCGATCAACCAGACCGCGCCGCAGGTGCTGCTCTACTTCCAGGATGATCTGTACGCGACGCGTAAAGCGGTCTCCGGCGTATCGGTACAGCCTGGCGGCAATGTGATTGTGCGTCACGCGGTGAAAAACTAAGCGTCCGGCGCGCGGAGAGTGGGATGAAAGCTTACGTCATCAAAAAGATCCTCGCACTGCCGCTGATTTTAATCGGCGTGTCGATGATTATTTTTATTGCCATCCGCGCGCTGCCGGGCGATCCGGCGCGCTTAATGGCCGGGCCGGAAGCGCCACAGGAAGCCGTGGATCATATGCGCAGCCGTCTTGGTCTTGATCAGCCACTGCCGGTGCAGTATCTCCACTTTGCCGGCGGCATGGTGCGCGGTGACTTAGGCGTGTCGCTGAAATCTGAGCAGCCAGTGATGCAGGAAATTGCCGACCGTCTGCCGTACACCCTGGCGCTGGCGGTACTGGCTTATCTGCTGGCGATTCTGTTCGGCATTCCGGCGGGGATGATTGGCGCGGTGTATCGCAACCGCACGCCAGACCATCTGGTGATGCTGCTGGCAATAGCCGGGGCCTCGATTGCCAACTTCTGGCTGGCGCTGATGGCGATGAATACCTTTGCCGTCCAGCTTGGCTGGCTGCCGCTGCTGGGGGCGGATTCCTGGCGCAGCTACATTATGCCCACGGTCTGTCTGGCGATTCTGCCCATGGCGGTGATGGCGCGTATGACGCGCTCCAGCATGATTGACGTGCTGGCGGAAGATTATATCCGCACTGCGCGGGCGAAAGGGCTGTCGCCCGGCAAAGTGTACTGGCGGCATGCCCTGCGTAACGCGATGATCCCGATCGTCACCATTATCGCGCTCAACTTTGGCAGCCTGATTGGCGGCGCGGTGGTCACCGAATCGGTATTTAACTGGCCGGGCATTGGCCGCCTGCTGGTGGATTCCGTGCGTTATCGCGACTATCCGGTGATTCAGGGCGTCACGCTGGTGGCGGTGTCCGGTGTGGTGGTGATGAACCTGCTGGGGGAGATCGCGATTGCCTTGCTTAACCCGAAAATAAGGTTCGACTAAATGGATATCAGCAACCTGCAACCTGAGTCGCGCCCGCGCATCTGGCGTACACTGCGCTGGCTGGCGCGCCATCCCAGCATCACCCTTGGCGCGGCGCTGGTCGGGGTGATTGTGCTGATGGCGCTGCTGGCGCCGCTGATTGCCCGCCATGATCCTTATGAGCAGGATCTGATTAATACCTTACTGCCGCCGTCTGCCGACCACTGGTTTGGCACCGACGATTATGGCCGCGATATTTTTTCCCGCATTGTCTATGGCGCACGTATTTCGCTGGTGGAAGTGGTGCTGAGTGTCGGCCTGTCGCTGGCGATTGGCGTGCCGCTGGGCGTGATTGCCGGGCTGGCCGGACGTACGCTTGATCAGATCATTATGTGGCTGATGGATGTCATCTTCGCGTTTCCCGGTATTGTGCTGGCGATTCTGATTGTCAGCGTGCTGGGCGATGGGCTGATCAATATGCTGATCGCCATCGCGATTTTCTCGATCCCGGTGTATGCCCGTCTGAGCCGTAATCTGACCATCAGCCTGAAACATATGGAATATGTCGAAGCGGCGCAGGCGCTGGGGATTGGTTATTACCGCATCGTGGTGCACTACATTCTGCGCAATGCGATTGGCCCGATTATTGTGCAGTCGACATTAACCGCAGGCACGGTGGTACTGGCCGCTGCCAGTCTGTCATTTCTCGGCCTGGGTGTGCAGCCGCCGATGCCAGAGTGGGGCACCATGATGAGCGACGGGCGCAATTTCCTCGGGGTCAGCATTGGTTTATCGCTCTATCCCGGGCTGGCGATTGTGCTGTCAGTGCTTGGCTTTAATGTGCTGGGCGATGGCCTGCGCGATTTAATGGATAAACGCTCATGAGCCATGTCGTAATATGCCTGGATATTGGTGCTTCTTTTCTTAAAGCCGGACTGTCGGCGCAGCCTGGCAAGATAACGCCGCTGGCAACGCTGCCGATGCCGGTGGACAGCTGGTCTGCATTTACTGACGCGGTGCAACAGTTACTGCAACAGATTCACGGGCAAATTGATGCGCGATCACCGCTGGCCATCTCCACTGCCGGCTTAGTCGACCCGGTCAGTGGTGAAGTGTATGCCAGTAATATTCCGGCGTTTCATCATCGCCGGGTGGCGCAGCAACTGCAGGATTTACTCCAGCGTCCGGTGTTTATCGCGAATGATGCTGACTGTTTTGCGCTGGCGGAAGCGACGACCGGACGCGGCGCGGGTGAACGCATTGTGTTCGGCGCGATTCTCGGCAGCGGCGTTGGCGGCGGGCTGGTGATTGATGGTCGTATCGTCAGTGGCAGCGGTGGCGTGAGTGGCGAATGGGGACATGGGCCGATTACCCGCCGTGAGGTGAGCGTCGACGGTGTGATGTATACGCTGCCACGCCTGGCCTGTGCCTGCGGCCAGCGCGGGTGTCTGGATACAGCAGGCGGTGCACGGGGCATCGAACGCCTGCATCAGTTACTGCATCAGCAGGTCTGCGATAGTAAAGCCATTGTTACTGGCTGGCGGCAGCGGGAGCACGATGCTGTGCTGACGGTGAAAGTGTGGTGCGAACTGGTCAGTGAACCGCTGGCGTTTCTGGTTAATCTGACCGGCGCGGGGCGGATTGTGGTCGGTGGCGGCCTGGCAGCGGAACCGGCATTGATCGCGTTGCTCGATCAGCGCGTCAGGCAGTTGATTTTACGCCGTTTAACCACACCACTGGTAGTGGCGGGGGCGCTGGCAGAGCAGGGCGGCCTGCTGGGCGCGTCGGTACTGGGGCACGCTGCGGCCACGGGCAACTTATGATTATGTGCTGTGGCAGGGGGCCTGGCTTCTAAAAAGCAAGCGTGTTTGGTATATTATTTTGTATTGTTTTTTAACGGCAGCCCTGTGTGGCGTACCGGAGTCAGGATACCAGCATGTTAGATTACCGCTTCCCGACAGCTTTGCAGATGGTTCTCAGCGTAGCGATGGCGGAGCAATTGGGCAAACGTTCGACCAGCGCCATCCTTGCCTATGGAATGGAGGCGAACCCAAGTCTTATCCGGAAACTGATGGTGCCGCTGACACGCGATGGCATTATTACTTCCACGCTGGGTCGTGCGGGCTGTATCCATCTTGGTCGTCCGGCGGAAGAGATTACGCTGCGCGATATCTACTGCTCGGTGATTGAAGATAAACGGCTGTGGGCATCACGCCCGGACGTGCCCGCGCGTTGCGTGGTGAGCGCCAATGCCTGCTGGTACTTTAAATCGATTGTCGATGAAGCCGAACAGGCGTCACTGAACGTGCTGGCGGGGCGTACCATCGCTGACGCGCTGATTGAGCTGAGAAAAGGTGATACCAGCGGCTGCAGTGATATGCCGCAGGCCGAAGAAGCCGCGCTGTACGAATGCAAAAATAGCGACCGCTAATGGCGGTCAGTTATTTCTGATTTTCTCTCTTTCCCTTCTGTTGTGACTTCCTGTCTTTATTTTACTTAAGTTATCCTGCGTATTATTTTCTTCATCCTGTTGTTTGCATCCTTTCTGCACAATTTCCTGCTCAGGGTTATTTACGCCGCGAATTCAGATAATAAGTGCAACGCTTGGTCATGTGGATGGAGGGACGGTTAGCTACCGATAAGCTATCCTGC
>NZ_CBFFRK010000184.1:0-5525 GCF_965644245.1 Erwinia sp. V71 | reverse complement strand
CAGGCGCACAGAGCCGGAGTTTGCCTATATCAACCTTGGCGAAGCGCAACTAATGCTTGAGCAGTATCATCCAGGAGGGTGGAATACGGCAGAACTCACCAGACCGCTGGGACGCGGCGTAAATTTCCAGATAGACGTGGACGATATTGAACTGATATTCGCCCGTGTAAATGCGCATAACGTAACGCTGTATCGGGGTCTCAGCGATAACCATTACAATACCGGCGCAACAACCGCCTGCCAGAGAGAATTTCTCGTGCAGGATCCGGATGGATACCTTCTGCGTTTCAGCCAGTACATTGAGTAGAGCTTCTGCTCTTTCTCACGAGACCCTGCGGGCCACTCGCATTTACCATAACATCCCTTGTCCGCACCCCCTGAGAGGCCCTCAGCGGTGTTTTACACCCTGAGCAGTGAAAAGATACCTCTCCCCCCACTAAAACGCCCCGGAATCGCGCCGGTGAGTTTTGCGCGCGTGCATGGTTATGCATGGCAGTGACTGTGGTAAAATTTCGGGCATTATTTGTCACCAGATGGCTAAAACTTCATGTCCCGTAATCCAAAAAATGGCGGCAGACCAAATCAAAAACCGCGTAATATCCAGGAACTCGTCAGCACCCTGAGCGAAAGCGAACTACGCGCACTGAATCAGTGTATTGTCGAACGTCTCCGGACCCTGCAACAACAACGTGCACAGCAGAATATGACGCAATTCCGGCTTGGTGACGTGGTACGCTTCACCGGTAATGACCAGAAAGAAGTCACAGGAATCATCATCCGTCTCAACAAAAAAACAGTATCAGTGCATTCCGAGACAGGTGGGCGATGGACGGTATCGCCGCATTTTCTGACCTTAATAAAACGACAGACAATCGGCGAGGAAGCAAGGCAGGAAACGTCACTTATCGTTGATATTCCTGTCACGCTTAACAAGCTGACACACTGAAAATAAAGAAATGAAGCGTAAGCGTCAGTCTTCCTGTGGTGTGATTGCTTCCATGATCATATCCATCGAAAACCCGCGACTTTGCAGGAACCGCATCTGACGCCCTTTTTCTCTGGCATCGGAAGGATAATCGTCCCCAAATTTTTTAATCCGGCAGTCTGATGCCATCTGAAACCAGTCCACATCACAGTCTTTAATTGTCTTTTCAGTCACCTCCTGATCGATACCTTTCTGTCTAAGCTCCTGCCTGATACGGGTCGGACCATACTGTTTTCGCAAAAAACGGGACACCATATTTTCAGCAATACGCTGATCGTTCAGATAGTCGCTGTCACGAAGACGGACAATGACAGTTTCCACTGTCATCCCGTCATCTGTCATATAGTGTAAAGCCCTGCGCATTTCGCCGTTGCTGTAGTCCTTACGGGCAAGAAGAGAGACTGCGTGTTCGTAAAGTTCATCCGGCTTCATTGAAGCTCCTTCGTTTTCTGTTCAGCCATATAACGACGTTTAACCCAGAGACGGGCCATTGTAAGTTTTCTGACGCTGCAACCGTTCCCGCTCCAGCACTTTCTGGTGCTGCGCCGCACGCTCGTGCTCCCTGTGTGCTTCAATAGCGTTCAGCCTCACGACAACCGGCGAAGCTGCTCGCTCAAACTCTGCACCTGCCTGCTCAAGCCCGTGACGCGCTCGCTCAGCGCCGCGTTCTCCCGTTGCATAAGACCAGACATCGTCCGCCATTCCTCGAAGGCGTTCTCCCACTCGTCCAGTCTTTTCGAGTAGTCCTGCTGTAGCTGCTCTAATGCGCTCAGCAACTGTTTTTCCAGCTCTGTCATGTGCTATTTCCCCGCCAGTATCATCCAGCTCGAATCCTCTCCGAATCGTCCCGCTTCCGGGTTCACCCTCACGCAGCGGCGTCTCTGCTCTCCGCATGTCGTGAGCTGCACGCCGCTGTTCCTCTCTGACAGCATGGCCTGCGTGTTCTTCTGCTCCCGGATGGTCTTGAAGTTGTCGAGTATCTGCTGTCCCTGCCACCACAGAATGCCCGAGCTGAGGGCTATCGACAGCGCAGAGACCAGGACGATGGTCAGCCACGTCTGGCTGACCATGCGCAGCATCCCTTTCGTGCGCTGGCTCATGGCTGAGGACAGCTTCCGGTCGTGGTCGAGGATGGCGGCGCTGATTCTCTTCTCGCTTTCGCTCAGTTCCGCTCTGACAGACTTCTCGTGCTCGCTGAAGGCGGCTTTCAGCATCTCGCCGGTAGTCTGCTGCTGCGCTTTCGATTTCTGCTCTAAGTCCTTCGCCAGCGTTAAAAGACTGTTCATAGATGGCTCCCTTCAGTCGGATGTTTCGCCCCCCGTCCGGGTCGGCAATGCTGATACTGTTTTTTGTGGTGCGCACCACCTCAAAACCTGCGCTTTCCAGCGCCTCAGTGACGTCCTGACGGGTTTTCAGCTCCCCGGACGAGGCTAGGGCGAGTAAACCCCGTGTAATCGCCTGAGCGGCTTCCTGCTTCGCTTCCGGCAGCGCGGACGGCGTGACCAGCGCCCGCCGGTTTTCCGGCGCGTTCGGGTCGTGCAGCCCCAGCCTGCCGTTCACGATGGTCTGCCAGGCATCAATGCGCGGACGGTCGGCGCGGTCGTAATACGGCTGGAGACGTCTTCCGGTCAGCAGCTCCGTGTTCGGGATCAGGAAGTTCAGCTCCAGCCGCCCCTTGTCCTGGTGCTCAACCCACAGCACGCTGTACTGGTCTTTATCGAGTCCGGGCATCAGAACCCGCTCGAAGCTCGCCATCAGCTTTTCACGCTGGCCGGGCGGTAAGTCCTGTTCGGCAAAGGACAGGACGCCGGAGGTGTATTTTTTGGCGTAGGGCGAGGCGTCGATAAGCTCCCGGACTTCCTCCGGCTTCCCCTGCAGAACGCTGGCTACTTCGCGCTGGCGGTCTTTGCCCAGCAGATAATCCACCGGACCGGCGCCACCGCCGCGCCCTCGCGGATGAAACTTAACGATCATCGTCCGCCCCCTTTTCCAGCACGGCATGCCGTAGACGCTCGAGTCCGGCATCGATGGCCATCAGCGCTGCGACGACCTGCACGCGGTCATGCCCGCTACCGCCACCGCCGTTAACCTGCCGGGCAATCTGGTTAAGGTTGTTCCCAATGCCGGCAAGCTGACGAAGCAGCGCCGGCGAGATCGAGGGAAGTTTGCCGGCTCGAGCGGGCTTCTCGTCCAGGCACGTCTGGCGCATCCAGGCTGCGAGCTGTTTGCCGTCGCAGCGCTCCAGCAGACGCCGGTGCTCATCTTCGGTCACCCACATCGTGAGCATTTTGCTGCGTTTGTCTGCCAATCCGGCCTCCTGATAACGCCGGGACGGGCGGGAAATCTTTTCCCGGTCAGGCGCGGTGTTGGACAAGCCGCAGTCGCGTCAGTGGATTTTAGCGGGTTTCGGGGCGCAGCCCTGAACCAGTCACGTAGCGCTAGCGGAGTGTATACTGGCTTAATATGCTAAATCGAAGTGGGAATTCACGGAAGTGCTTCATGTAACAAGGGGAAATGCGACTGCAGGGCGTAAGTGCAAAATACGAGTATCGATGAAATGACGCCTCCTCGGTCACTCGGTCGCTACGCTCCGGCCGTGAGACTGCGGCGGGCGTTACCGGCTCACGAATGGCGGGATAAAGAGATGGCGCTCAAATCAGGAAGGACGGGAAAAAGGATGCGGCGTTGCCGTTTTTCCATAGGCTCCGCCCCCCTGACAAGCATCACGAAATCGGATGCTCAAATCAGTGGCGGCGAAACCCGACAGGACTATAAAGATCCCAGGCGTTTCCCCCTGGTAGCTCCCTCGTGCGCTCTCCTGTTCCTGCCTTTCGGTTTACCGGTGTCACTCCGCTGTTATGGCCGCGGTTTCTCATTCCACGCCTGACACTCAGTTCCGGGTAGGCAGTTCGCTCCAAGCTGGACTGTATGCACGAACCCCCCGTTCAGTCCGACTACCACGCCCGTTCCGGTAACTATCAACTTGAGTCCAACCCGGAAAGACACGAAAAATCGCCAGTGGCGGTAGCCATTGGTAACTGGAGGTATACGAGAGAGAGATTAAGAGGTCTTGAAGTATGGGCCTAAGTGAGGCTACACTGGAAGAACAGTTTTGGTTTCTGCGGTCTCGTATACCCAGTTACCTTCGGAATAAAGAGTTGGTAGCTCTGAATTCCGGCAAACTAACCACCGTTGGTAGCGGTGGTTTTTTTGTTTACAGGGCATGAGATTACGATTCTTATCGAAGGATCTCAAGAAGATCCTTTATCCTGGTATGAAACTCCTTTAGAAAACACGCTGAGTCACTAACATGGCTATAGTTCACCTAAAAAAAATACTAGCTGTAACTTCTTTACTACTTCCTGTTCTATCCCTAGCAGCTGGTGTGACCCCCGTCGATATCCCAGCAAAAAGTAGTGACAAAGCCATTAAAGCTATAATTTGGACGCCATGCTTAAGCCAATCAAATAAAATACAGATAGGCCCAATTACTCTACATGGAAAACTTAAATGCCCCATGCAAGGAAGTAATTTACCATTAATAGTTTTTTCACACGGATATGGTGGGTCAAACCTTAGTCATCACGATCTCGCTGAATATCTGGCAGACTCAGGTTTTGTTGTGGCGGCCATAAATCATCCCGGAGATAATTACTCAGCCATAAATCATGGTACGAAAACATCTGACTTCATCAATAGACCACAAGATATAAGCCACTTGATTGACTATATGCTTAATAATTGGACAGACAAAAAAAGCATAGACCCGCATCGTATTGGTTTTTTTGGTTTCTCTCGAGGTGGCTATACAGGACTTGTTTTAGCAGGCGGCAAGCCTGATTTCCTTGGTGCAAACACACCTTACGACCATGCGAACATTCCTTTTGAAAAACATTACTCATCTTATATTCTTAAAAATGACTCTCGCATAAAAGCTTTTGTTATTGCTGACCCTGTCAACATTTTCACAACACATGAAAGTGTAAAAAATATAAACTCCCCAATTCAACTTTGGATTTCAGAATTTGGTGGTGACGGGATTCTTCCTGATGAAGGGAAAGCGTTAAGAAACATACTACACATAAATAATGAATTTCATCTAGTAGCAGGCGCTACGCACTTCTCCTTTCTAGCACCTTGCTCTATTGAAATGAGTAAAACTGTGCCTGATATATGCACTGACATTAATGGTTTTAATCGTTATAACTTCCATAAAATGATGAATTCTAGCGTATTGGGTTTTTATAGAAAATCCCTTTAAAATAATATCAGGATGTTATTTACCATAACATCTCGGCCATGAACCCCGCACAAGCCATCTGGTGTATGCTGCGTCAGTCAAACAAGGATGAAAAAAATGACTGACACGAACGAACCCTACTGGAACCGCATGGTTCCCGAGCTGACCGTCACCGATCTTCCCGCTTCCCTGAGCTTCTATACCGATGTGCTTGGCTTCAGCGTCATGATCAGGCGCACAGAGCCGGAGTTTGCCTATATCAACCTTGGCGAAGCGCAACTAATGCTTGAGCAGTATCAT
>NZ_CBFFRK010000183.1:0-5735 GCF_965644245.1 Erwinia sp. V71 | reverse complement strand
CCGGCAGCCTTCAGTGGTCTTTGCAGAGTTAAGACAGGCGGCTTAGCGTTGCACTTCGAACTTGAATCCGCCTGGTGCCGCCTGTGCGGTCACCGGCTCAGGTCCGATAGAAGTGCTGGAAGCGGCGCATATTGTTGGTCATGCAGAATCGGGAATTAATGATTCCTGCAATGCGCTGTTGTTGCGTTCCGATATTCATATTTTGTTCGACAGACACTTACTTAAAATTGAGCCTCACAGTTTTAAAATCATCCTCGATAAAAGTCTGAAGAAAACAGACTACTGGCAGTGGCATGGTAAAAAGCTGCGTCACCGCATGGATGGTTTAACGCCTTCACCGGAATATCTGGCCAGGCGCTGGTTTGGGGACACCATTTAACCGTTACGTTTATTCGCTGCAAAAAGGGATGTTATGAACATAATGATAAAAGCAGGGATTGCGGGGGTGTTAGTCGCGGCGCTGGCGGGCTGCAATGACGACGATGCACCACCGAAAAATTCCATCTGGTCCTACGTCAATACCGCAGATGAGACGCTGTGGAAACTGTGTCATGGCAAGGAGAATAGCTGTACGTTACTGACTGACAGCAAACATTTTGCTGCGGTGGTGAATAACAAACCCGACGACGGCTGTGCGGCGGGCAACCTGTATATCCTCGAACATAAACGCACCACTTTCCGTCGGGTCGAAACCGGAGGTTGCGCACCTGGCACGTCGATTATCCAAAGCACTTTCCCGGATAATATTCTGACAGCGGTAAAGGTGATGAATAATAACCAGATGATCAAAGTCTATCCGATTGGCCAGTGGTCGATGCGGCTCGATGTGGCGGGTGATCATGTGCCGCCAACCGATGCCGAGAAAGCGCGTTTTATCAGCCAGTGGGCGGTGGTGAAAAACGTCTATTCGGTGATTGGCAATTATGATAATTCCAGCATCCTGCTGGTCGATTGTCCGAATACTGGCGATGTGAAGGCGATTAAATTTATTACCGGTAATAACAGCTACCGTAATCACGAGTTCTCCCTGTCAATTGATGATACGCGTTACCCATTGCCGGATGATGCCAGTGGCGATGTGAATAGCTGGAATAAGATCTTTACCGCGCTGCAGTCGGCAGAAACGGTCACTGCGCAAGCGGGTGACGTGACGCAGACGTTTAATATCAATAAGGCGGCGGCAGAGCACTTTTTTGCGGCGCACTCTTGTGTGAAATAGTCGTCCCGTAAGCGATAACGTCGTGTGACCTGAGCGGGTTGCTGCTGACTGGCGGCTACCCGCTCACGGAAATCAGCGCTGCAGACAGATGATGACTGCTTTACTCCGCGGATTGCCGCAGTACATCCAGCTTCTTCCCGAAAATAACCCACTGATAACATTCTTTTTCCCGTCTGATGGTCTCCTCCTGCGCCTCTGCACTGCCTTTCTCCCGCTGTTGCTCTGTTAATCGTCGGTTAAAATTATTGTGGGCGAGGTCAAATTATCGTCTAATGGTATTATAAAGGTATTGTTGGTGGTGTTAGATTGGTTCTACCAACACCGGGGAGTTCGTTCGATGAAAAATACAATGCCAAAACTGTCGTTCATGATGTTCCTTGAATGGTTTATCTGGGGAGCATGGTTTGTGCCGCTGTGGGCGTTTCTCAGCAAAAACGGCTTTACGCCGGTTGAGATCGCCTGGTGCTACGCCTGTACCTCGATTGCCGCCATTATTTCACCCATCCTGGTTGGCTCACTGGCCGACCGCTTTTTCCAGGCACAGAAAATGCTGGCGCTGCTGACCATCGCAGGTGCCGTGCTGATGTTCCTGGCCGCGCAGCAGACGCACTTCGGCGGCTTCTTCCCGCTGTTACTGCTCTACGCGCTGACCTATATGCCGACCATCGCACTGACCAACAGCATTGCGTTCTCGCATGTCGATGATGTGGAACGCGATTACCCGCGTGTCCGTGTGATGGGAACGCTGGGCTGGATCGCTTCCGGCATCGCCTGCGGTTTCCTGCCGCCGCTGCTGGGCTTTGGTGATATCTCCGCCAGTAATGTGCCGTTGCTGATCACTGCCGCCAGCTCGCTGGTGCTGGGTTTCTTTGCCCTGACACTGCCTGCCACCGAACCGAAAAGCACCGGCAAATTCAGCCTGCGTGTGGCGCTCGGTCTGGATGCACTGCACCTGCTGAAAGATCGCAGCTTCCTGGTGTTCTTCGTCTGCTCGTTCCTGTTCAGCATGCCGCTGGCGTTTTATTACATCTTCGCCGAGGGCTATCTGACCGAGGTCGGCCTGCCGCATGCGACGGGCTGGATGACGCTCGGCCAGGTGTCGGAGATCTTCTTCCTGCTGGCATTGCCGTTCTTTATTAAACGCTTCGGCATCGGCAAAGTATTGCTGCTGGGACTGACCACTGCGGCTCTGCGCTATGTCTTCTTTGTGTTCGGCGGCGACCAGAATCTGCTGACCTACGGTCTGCTGTTTATGGGGATTCTGCTGCATGGCGTCAGCTATGACTTCTACTTCATCACCGCCTACATTTACGTGGATAAAAAAGCGCCGGTGGCGATGCGTAACGCGGCACAGGGGCTGATTACGCTGGCCTGCCAGGGCATCGGCAGTCTGCTGGGTTATCGGCTCGGCGGTTACCTGATGCAGGAAATGTTTGCCTACGATGCACCGCGCAATGGCCAGACCTTTAACTGGGCCGGGATGTGGATGTTCGGCAGCGTGATGATTGTGATTATTACCCTCGCCTTTATTGTCCTGTTCCGTGACGGCAAAAAACGCAGCGATGAGCTAACCGCTTTCGAGACTTCAGCAGCCGCTGAAAGCCATAAATAAGAGAAGTGACAATGACAATGACACACCAGGAAAAACGGATTTTAGGCGCCTTTTATGGTCAGGCGCTGGGCGATGCGATGGGTATGCCATCGGAACTCTGGCCGCGCAGCCGCGTGAAACAGCATTTTGGCTGGATCGATCGCTTCCTGCCTGGCCCGGCCGAAAACAATGCCGCCTGCTATTTTGGCCGGGCGGCCTTCACCGATGACACTTCAATGGCGCTGGCGCTGGCGGATGCCATCATTAGCCATGAAGGCGAGATTAATGCTGAAACCATCGGCGCGAATATTTTGCACTGGGCGGAAGCGTTTGATGCGTTTAATAAAAACGTGCTGGGGCCAACCTCAAAAATCGCCCTGAATGCGTTAAAAGCCGGCACGCCGGTGGCACAGCTGGACAATAATGGCATGACCAACGGTGCGGCAATGCGCGTATCACCGCTGGGCTGCCTGCTGCCAGCTGTTGACCTCGATAGCTTTATTGACGCGGTGGCGGTCGCCTCCAGCCCAACGCATAAATCCGATGTTGCTATCGCGGGCGCCACGGTAATCGCCTGGGCGGTGTCTCGTGCGATTGATGGTGCCAGCTGGGCAACGATCCGCGACGAACTGCCGTCTATTGCACGTGCGGCGCAGGAAAAACGCGTAACCACTTTCAGTGCTTCTATGGCGGCACGGCTGGAACTGGCATTGCAGGTGGTGGCGCAGGGCAGGGGAACCGAATCGACCATGCAACAGATTTACGATCTGGTGGGAACAGGCACCAGCACCATCGAATCCGTGCCTGCCGCGATTGCGATGGTTGAACTGGCTGCCTGTGATCCAAACCGTTGCGCCATTCTTTGCGCCAACCTCGGCGGTGATACCGATACCATCGGCGCGATGGCGGTGGCGATTTGCGGTGCATTGCAGGGGATTGACGGTATCGATACGGCGCTGAAAGCCGAACTGGATGCGGCGAATGGCCTGGACTTTACACGCTACAGCAGTGCCTTCAGCCGTTTCCGCCAGCAACGTGAGGCCGCCTATGCTGATGCCTAAAGACCTTACGCGGCTGGCCGGGCATCTGCCGGTCTGCGTGGTGGGCGCAGCGGTGGTGGATGTGATTGCCGATGCTTATTCACTGCCACACCGTGGCAGTGATATCGAACTGCATCAGCAGGGCGTCAATGTCGGTGGCTGCGCGCTGAATGTGGCGATTGCGCTGCACCGGCTCGGCATCCCGTCGGTCAATGCGTTGCCGCTGGGTAATGGCATCTGGGCGGGCATTGTGCGGCAGAAACTGGCGGAATATGGCATTCATAGTGTGCTGGAAACCGCGTCAGGTGATAACGGCTGGTGTCTGGCGCTGGTGGAGCCAGACGGTGAGCGCACGTTTCTGTCGGTGAGTGGCGTGGAAAATCAGTGGGATGCGGTGCTGCTGGATGCGCTGCCGCAGCCAGAAAACCGCTGGATCTATCTCTCTGGCTATCAGCTCGCCAGTCATAGTGGCGAGGTGCTGATTCAGTGGCTGGAGCGGCAGGCCACGCCGTACCAGCTGCTGGTTGATTTCGGGCCACGGCTGGCGGATATCAGCGATGCACATTTTACCCGCATAATGGCGCTGAATCCGCTTATCACCGTGAATCGTCAGGAAGCGGAACTGCTGTGGCAGGAGCGTCTCGGCGCGACAGATGTCTTTGATGCACACGCCCTGCTGACTCGCTGGCAGCAGCGTTTTGGTAGTGCGATGGTGGTGCGTCTCGACAGCGATGGCGCAGGTTATCACGACGGGGAAACACAGGGCTGGCAGCCGGCACTGGCGACCACGGTGGTGGATACCATTGGCGCGGGCGACAGTCATGCCGGGGGCTTGCTGGCCGGGCTGGCGTCAGGCTGGTCACTGGCCGACAGCGTCGCACTCGGTAATGCGGTGGCCTCTTTTGTGGTGTCGCAACGCGGTGGCGACTGCGCCCCCGACCGCGCAACGCTGACGACTTACTGGCAGCAGCGCCTTACTCAGCAATAAACACGTACATATCGCTGCGGCAGTAGCTGATGCTGTATTCCAGCGGATTGCCCTGCGCGTCGAGCGCCAGCTGCTTAATCACCAGCACCGGCACATTGGCGGGCAGGGCGATTTGCTGCTGCAGGGCTTCATCCGGCATGCGCGCGCTGACGCGGCTTTGTGATTTCACTGGCAGGATCTGCTGATCGCGAAAATAGTCGTACAGCGAAATACCGATGTCTGCGGCATCGGCAATCAGATGTGCCGATACCCAGGACTCTTCGACCGAAACCGCCTGCTGATCGACATAACGAATACGTTTCAGCTGCCAGACCTCGCTGCCATTGCTGAGGCCCAGTTTTTCCGCAATCTCGGTGTTGCAGCGAATTTTGCTCTTGTTAATCCAGACGGTATCGGGCTTTTTGCCGCGCAATACCGCCTGTTGCGACAGACCTTTTGGTTCTTTCAGCGAGTATTCGAACTGGCTGCAGATTTGCGTGCCGTAACCGCGTGAGCGAAACACCACCCCCTCTTTTTCCAGTTCGTCCATCGCCTTACGTACGGTGATGCGTGAAATCCCCAGCGACTGGCTGAATTCACGTTCACCGGGCAGGATCTCCTCATGCACCAGCACGCCCTCACGGACCGCCTCTTTAATCGCCGCAGCAAAGCGTTTGTACAGCGGCATGCGGCTGGTTTCCGCCAGTGTGGATTCAAGCCGGGCAAACAGCGCGGGGTGTTGGCTGGTCATATCTGCGGTAGCACTCACCAGGGGAAAGGGAACATTGAACCATAATACTGAAAATTCACGGTTTGCGAATTAAATTCACTGCAATGAGTCAGGGCGGATTCAACTCCGAAGTGCAACGCTAAGCCGCCAATCTTAGCTCTGCAAACACCACAGACGGTTGCCTGAAT
>NZ_CBFFRK010000182.1:0-5813 GCF_965644245.1 Erwinia sp. V71 | reverse complement strand
CCGGCAGCCTTCAGTGGTCTTTGCAGAGTTAAGACAGGCGGCTTAGCGTTGCACTTCGAACTTGAATCCGCCCTTAAGTCATTACTATCTTCTAGTGGAGTGGATTTTTATTAGAAACATATACCGGTATCTTCTATATATTGGTTATAAGTAACTGTCTTAGTCCAAAGTAAGATAGTTACTTGCTGAGATTTTTTATCGCTCAAAATATGATTATTATAATAATTAATTTTTATGATTTGAAAAAATAATGAACAGAGATGGCTTTTTCCCAATTAAAAATAAGTAAATTAATGATGATACGTGAGGGTTTAAATGATGAACATTTGCTCTAATAAATTATACGCTCTGGGTGTTCTCGCACTGTTTTATACTGGCGTAGCTAATGCCGCCATGATTTATGATAAGGATGGTAACAAAGTTGATTTTTATGGGAAACTTGTTGCTAAAGGGAAATACAGTTTTTCAGGAGGACATACCCATAAAGACTCTGGTTTTGGTTCTATTGGCTTTAGAGGACAAACAAAGATCAATGATGAATTAACTGGGTATGGCCAATGGGAGTATCGTGCATACACAAACTCTTATGAAGGGAATGAGAGTACTGAAACACGTGTGGCTTTTTCTGGTCTTCAGTATGGAAAACTAGGGAAGGTGCGATTTAATCATTCAAAGTTCTGTTCATGACTACAATGATTGCCGTTCATCTATCGTTTTCAGTGTTTTGGGCGGTTCTTTGTTCATTTACCATACGATGACAGGACGAAAAAATGGTTCCCATCGAATTAATCGCACCTTCCCTAGGCTCCATTGATTATGGTCGTAATTATGGCATTGTCTACGATGTTGAGTCCTTCACTGATGTAGCTCCCTCTCATTCGGCAATGACTTGGGGCGGTAATTATGGTGACAACTTCATGACCAGCCGTGCCGGGGGAGTGCTAACTTACCGTAATTCTGATTTATTCGGTACAGTCGAAGGTCTACGTTTTGGTGTTCAGTACCAAAGTAAAAACGAATATAACAACGTGAATACGTCCAATGGAGATGGTCTGGGATATTCGATTGGTTACGATGCTGGAAATGGGGTTAGTTTAATAGCTGCATACAGCAATTCTAACCGTACCTTAAATCAAAAGCTTGATGGAAAAGGCGATAAAGCTGAGTCATGGGCTGCAGGTATTAAATACGACGCAAATAAAATCTACTTGGCTAGTGTCTATGCTGAAACGCGTAATACCACCCGAAGTGGAAATGGTGGTTCCGCTGGTTTTGCCAATAAGGCGGAAAATTTTGAGGTGATTACCCAGTACAAGTTTGATTCAGGTTTTCGCCCTTCTCTGTCTTATGTACAAACAAAAGGTAAAGATCTCACCGCTAGCGGTACATTCAATGGTGGTGATGCTTATATGGCTAAGTTTATTGAGGTTGGCATAATTTATTTCTTCAACACAAACTTCAAAGTTTATGCAGATTACTATATCAATCTGCTGGATGAAAATAATCCATATATCCAGTCTGTTGGTGGTATGAATGGCACTGATGACGTATTAGCAGTTAATGCGACATATTATTTCTGATTGCCATTTTTAAATCTGATTTCAACTCTTAGAGTTAAGCTGTTTGCTGCAATGGAATAATAAAAAAATATACTTTGGTGCTTTGTGTTTTTAAATGGACGATGACGAGGATATTTAAAATCATTGGAGACATAAAACTCAGAGAGGTTAAATAACAATGTTTTTTAAAACATTGACTTCATGTAGTAGTTAAAATCGCCAGTGATTTTTAAAGAATGAGAGGCATAATGACTATACCTCTCAGTAATCACTATAAATTTATGGTTTGTGTTTATGCAGCTATTTTTTAGTTGTGTAATTATCACTACACTATGAGATGAACGATGATGAATCAAAATACGCTGAGTGCTTTTCTGGATAACAGTAAGTCCACCAGATTTCATAAGCTATTATTAGGGCTATGTACGTTTATTATTATATTTTCAGGTTATGAATTGTCTGTTTTTGGGGCGATAGTTCCAGTCGTAATCCGTGAGTGGAAAATTAGCCCAACAGAGATTGGCTTTATCGGTAGTTCAGCAATGTTCGGTATGATGTTTGGTGCAATTGTTTTAAGTTCTCTTGCCGATAAATTTGGTGTTAAGAAATTATTGATTGTATCGATATTTATTTTTAATTTTTTCATCGTCATGGCAACTTTCACTGAAAGTGGACTGATGTTTGGTCTTTGTCGCTTTATGGCAGGTGTTGGAAGTGGCGGTGCAACTCCGATCGTGATTTCCTTGTTGACTGAATATTCACCGAAAACAAACAAAGCGAAAATGGTTGCAGTTGCCATTTGTGGCAATCAGGTTGGTGGTATGTTAGCACCTTTTGTTGCTATTCATATTATGCCTGAATATGGCTGGCAACCCGTTCTATGGTTATCTGTTTTACCGCTGATATTGATTCCGTTATTCATTAAATTAATACCTGAATCAGCTCGTTTTCTGGCTAAAACTCAGCAGTCAGAAAAATTAAACAGCATCCTCGTAAGAATCGATAATGATTACGAGAAAAAGTTAGCAGCAACTGAGCAGGTGCTAATTAAAAGTGATGATGGAAATAAACCGGCTGAGAAAGTTTCGTACTTGAATCTCTTTAGCAAAAAATACTTTGTCGGTACTGTATTTATTACTCTTATCTATATTTGTGGCCTGTTGACAATAAATGGTGTAAATATTTGGTTACCGCAGGTTATGAACCAGAATGGTTATGCATTGGGTTCAAGCTTAACATTTTCAATTGTGCTGAATTTGGGGACATTGATAGGAACTATTCTGTGGGCGGTGACAGTAGACAAAGTTGGCTTTAAAGTATTGATGCCTCTTATTTACATTGCTGGCTCTGTCAGCCTGTTCTGCATGGGAGTTAAGGTTAATCTGATTGTTATGTATTTGTTTGTTGGTTTAATCGGTATGTTTGCTTTTGCAGCACATTCTTTGATGAACTCGTTTGCATCACAATACTATCCCGGTGAAATCAGGACCACAGGCGTAGGTTTGGCAAATGCGACAGGTAGGGTTGGCGGGATGCTAGGACCAATCGTCGGTGGTATGCTGCTGACTGCAAATGTTTCTATTACAGTTTGGTTCTTAACATTTGCAATCCCAGGTATTGTGGCAGCCTTGTCCATGGTAATAATCAATGTGCATAAAAAATACATTGAAAGGAAAAATATTGTTCAAGATAAAGTCATGCTTGGCGGATAGGACGCTTTAAGTCATCAACATATTGGGGAAGAGAGAACAATACTCTCTTCCCTTTTTGAGTACGGTAATTATAGGAATAATGAGTTTTAATAAATTTAATTTGGAATTCACTAGCTCAATGGGTCTATTTCAGACACTGAAGAATGCATGACATTTCTTAACCATTGAATGCCTAAGTCTCCATCATGATGCCGGTGCCATTGAAGTTTCATATCGAAAGGGACGGTGTTCACCGGGCATGGAAACAGTGTTATCGGTAAGTATTTAGCATAATACCGTGCAAATCTCTCATGGACAGTTGCGATCAAATTCGTACCAATTAGTTGAGTCATTAGCATACTAAATGACGGTACTACAATATCTATTCTACGTTGATAACCTGATTCGCTTAAAAATACTTCGTCCATCGCCCAGCCAATCATTTTGCTAAACCTGGCAACGATATGTCCGCTAGTTAAATAGTTATTGAGATCGATACCAGTATTGCATAATGGATTACCAGACCATACGACACAAACAAATTGATCGTCGAACAGGAATTCTGACGGATGCTGCGAGGAGACTAGTTTAGCTGGTGTGACAATTAAATCAATTACACCAATATTGAGATACTCGCTAATAGGGCCATCAATAATAGAAGAAATATCCAGACGAATATGTGGTGCTTTTTGTTGAATTAGTGATATAGCGTTATTCATTACAACGGTAGCAGAAGCGTCAGATATGTTTAATCTAAACGTTCGAGTGGAAGTCTCAGGATCAAATTTTTGATTTTTATCGACGATAGCTTCACATTTGCTAATGACATCATGTACTTCCTCTGCAAGCATCTCTGCAAAAGGAGTGAGCTCCATACGCTGGCCGACTTGAACCAACAATTGGTCGTCAAAAAATTCTCTAAGCCTTGACAGTGCCCCTGAAGTTGCGGACTGGCTCAAATGTACTCTTTCACCAGTGCGAGTGACATTACGTTCAGCCAAAAGCACATCAAGAATAATCAAAAGGTTGAGATCTAAACCACGGAGATGCATAAAATATCAGGCCATTTAACTATTTTGTTTGGATAAAAGTACCATTTCAAGGTGAATTAGTCGAGTTGAAATGTCTATACATCGCTAGCATACTTTCCCCTGCTGCAATGTTAACTATCTCACATTTTTAGTGATTAATGCTTTCCGCTGGATGAACTTTGTCTATTTTAGTACGAGCACACTTCAACATTGCACAAACGCCTTGATAACAATAAAATCGAATAAAACCAAAAGTCTAAATTTGAGGTGCCAGGCGTGAAGACAGAGAATAATAACTCTAAAAAACAAAAAAGCACCTTTTTGGTTAGAGAGTTATTGCTTACAGAAGGACCACAGTCTCAGGCATCGATATCCCGTAAAACGGGATTATCACCCGCAATGGTTAATTATGTTGTTAAACAGCTTATAGAGCTCAACGCAGCCGATATCCATTGGATTAACGGGAGGGAAGGGATCGTCTCATTAACTTCAAAAACAGGTCGTTACATTTCGATTCTGGTAAATCTTGATAAGATTAGCGGATCGTTGTTTGTTTTTGAATCTGAGTTAAAAGTAGATTTCGAATATATAATCACTCAGGACTGTTCTCAAGAAAATAATCCCGATACTGTTATCAAACTACTTTCTGGTGTTCTTAGTAAATTAAATCTTTCGTTCAATGATATTTCCGGTTTGGCTATTAGCATTGTTGCGCCTTTAGATGTTGAAAGTGAAGCTATAATTTCCTGGTCTGCAGGGCGACTGCCTGGATGGCGTGATATAAAAATAAAATCCTTCTTTGAAGATAAATTTGGTTCCACAGTCGTTGTTGGAAACGACGCAAATCATTCTACATTGGCTGAATGGACATGGGGCGTTGGCCGGGGTATTGAGGATTTTGTCTATATAGCATGCTCAAAGCAGATTGGTGGGGGGATTATCATCAATAATCATCTGTATAAAGGCAGTAATGGAATGGCGGCTGAATTTGGGCATTTGATTATTGATAACGTTGGGCCAGTTTGTTTCTGTGGTTGTCGAGGGTGCCTTACGACTTTTATTTCAGAACGTGCGATTATAATGAACCTCTCAAAATCGGAGAGTTATAAAAATTCACTTCAGGAGATTATCTCTGCAGCTGGTGAAGATGATGCTGCGTGCCAACGAGTATTGCTTGAGGCTGGAAAGGACCTTGGTAAGGCCCTTGCTAATATTGCAAAAATATTATCTCCGGGAATGGTTGCCATTGGTGGTGATTTGGCAGCGGCTGGCCCGCTATTTTTTGATAGTGTTATCGCTACTATCGATGAACATAACCTGGGTACAGTATCGCAAGCTATTGATTTCAAGACTGCGAAAATAGTTCATCAACCTGAAATTCTCGGTGGGCTTGCTGCCCTATTGGCAAAAAAAAATCAGGGAATTAGCGATCTCCCTGATTGGATTAAATAATTGAAGGGCGGATTCAAGTTCGAAGTGCAACGCTAAGCCGCCTGTCTTAACTCTGCAAAGACCACTGAAGGCTGCCGGAA
>NZ_CBFFRK010000181.1:0-6028 GCF_965644245.1 Erwinia sp. V71 | reverse complement strand
GGATAGCTTATCGGTAGCTAACCGTCCCTCCATCCACATGACCAAGCGTTGCACTTATTATCTGAATTCGCGGAGTGTGGTTTTTACATCACTGACCGTCAACTCCCTAAGCGGCCCTGACAGGCCCGCTAACGCGGAGATACGCCACGACTGCGGAAAGCCTTGTCGTGACCACTCCGGCGGCGCACAGGCGCGTTCTTTTACGCGGGAAGCGGGTCTTGCTTTGCAGGGCAGGGGTGGGGATAGGTGAAACCTTTCAGAACGGAACCGGCTGCGCCGGGTCACTGCGCCATTGACGTAAAGTGTCCTTTTGAGCATCAGCTGGCGCCTTTATGCCGCGCAGCGGCATGGGGTGCTGACCTCGGCCTGGTGTATGACCAGGGTTTCCTGGGCCGGGTTACTGTGCTGTAATGCCGCATCAGGGTGTGGCTGAAAAAAAGCCACCGTTCTCACAGGATAAATATGGATAAAGGTAACAGCAGCGTCAGCCACCTGGCCTGGTGCGGACTGACGGCCCTTCACCTCGCCCGTATTGACGGGCAGTCAGGCTCGCCTGCACAGGACAACCTGTTTCTGACCCGCTGGCTTGCCACGGCTGAAAAGCAGCGCCGCTTTCCGAAAGCGCTGGCCAGCGACATCAGCTGGCTGCTGAAGGAAGGGCGTAAAAAGGGCATGCGGGCTGACCTGCCGGGCAAGCTGGAATGGCTCTGGAAAGCCGGAAGCGGTGACCCGCAGGCGCAGAATGACCTGTTCCATCTGCAGCAGGCCCTGCACGCGGTGACGCTGGCCGGATGGGGCTACGGTGTGCTGTCTGACAGTGAATGGAGCGGCCGTCGCCAGCGGCGGCCGGAACCCTCAGTGGCGGCTGTTTATCTCAGCCGCAGCGCGCTGGACGGCGGGTTTGATAAACACGGGCGCCAGCGAATTTCGCTGCCTGCACGCATTGGCGGTAACCTGGCGGCGCTGGACTCGCTGCTGAGCGGTACAGGCTGGCGGCGTGAACCGGCCGCCGGAGAAGATCCGATGCTGCATCACCTGCTGGCGGAGGGCTTCTGTGAAGTGTGAGGATATTTACGTGTAACCACAGGAACGGAGTTACATTTAACAGATGATTTGTTTTTATCATACAAGATTTAAAAGTTTCTTTTAAAATGCATTATTATTTCCCGAAGTAAAATGGCCAGTATTTTCATCATGACTGTCAGTCAGCTGATTTTATCCAAAAATTCATAATGATAAGATGGTGGATGAAAATGATTTAAATTGGTTAGGCTGTTAATGATTGATAAGAAAAAAATAAACTTAAGAAATCTTTTTTGTTTTAAGATTTTTCCTGGTGGGCGGCGTTTTCTCATTTAAAGCAAATAATTAGAATGCTTGCCAGGTTATATGATTCTTCATGAATGGGAAGGATTGTAAAAAAAACTTTCAAAAAAAATTATTTTTGTTTTATAAATTTTTACATTGTGAATTACGCAGAAATCTAGGCATTTTAATTAAATATCCAGACTACCCTCACCCGATACTGGAGATTATGATGCTACAGCAAACGCTATACAGTAATATCAGTAACGCCCCCCTCAATGTGAGCGATCTCGATAAGGTATTATCCTACGAAAATGAAGATCTCATAACGAAATTCTGTAAGGAATGGAATGTTACCAGGGAGGAAGCGGAAGATATTTTTTATGAGACAAAAAAATTTCTCTACCTTGCCGCCCGATGTCAGACTGAATGCTTTAACATTTCTGTATATGAACAAATGCAGGTTATCGATGAGATGTGGCATACCTTTGTTATTTTTACTGACAGGTACCATCACTTCTGTGAAGAGTATCTCGGCGGTTTTCTTCATCACTTCCCTTTTACGCGCGAAATGCTGAGGCGTGAAATTAAGCATGTTACCGCTCAGAACACTGATTTTGAAACCTATAAACAACAGGCTTTCCAGAACCAGATCCTTAAAATAAAGGAGATTCTGGGCGAAGAGACAGTCATAAAATGGTATGGCGAATATGCTGTAAAATACAGTATTGACCGGCTTAACATGATAAGGATGCCTCTCGTTTCAAGTGAAGCTGGCGGAAAATCATTTAACATGATCACTTCTGAAATTCTCGCCATGCCCAAAGATGAAGTCCTGAAAATCATCATGAGCTCCGTTTCAAGCAATGCAGGCTGCGGGTGCTCGGGCAGCGGCTGCGGAGCCGGATGTTCCTGCAATTCACGATAATACATTGGTGATGCCCGCGTAAGGCGGGCTTTAAGGTGACCGGATGGATTTCATTGAAAACCATATTATCAGAAAAAACAGTTCAGGTCAGATATCCGCAATAGTACTGACGCTCGTGTCTTCGTTTTTGTTTATATCATTCGGTGTTCTTGTCAGATACTGTATAGACAATATGCAGGAGTTTTCTTCCTATGAAGGCGTGATTTTCTTCTGCTCTGCCTTTATCGGCATCAGGGTTATGATGCCGGTCTGCTATGCTTTAACGGAAAGAATCGTCCACGAGTACTGTATTAACGCTGAGAGTGTTCTGCGTTTAAAAATACACTCAATGATTGATTCTTCCTGTGCTGAAGATATGGAGTCTGTTAACAGAAGCGAACTCTTTTCTGTGTACGAAACAGCGATGAGCTCGACCTCGACTTATATCAGAACAATCTGGGGGGATGCTTTACCGGTCTTATTCCAGACCCTGTTTATCGTGGCATCGGTATGGTGGTATCTCGGAACCACTATTGCACTGGAGTTTCTTCTGGTTGTTGTTGTTTATGTTTCCTTTGTTATAAAGATGACCGGGAAACGCTTTCCTTTAATGCGAAATGTCGCATTAAGCCGGAAAAAAGTCAGTGGTGTTCTCCATGGCCTGGGCTCTGTCAGTCTGTCGTCCAAAATATATGGTTCTGGCCGACGGAGTGAGGAAAAGATGCGTAATGTCATCAGGCATTATGACAAGTCTCAGCGCTCAGTCAGAGACGAGTTCTTTCGCTTTGGCTTTTTCACCACGTTACTTTCTTCCTCCGGCAGCGTCATCATCCTCATTACGGCGGGCATCGCCTTCACCAGCGGAAAAATCACTTTTGGAAGCCTTATTATGCTGGCGACCTTTCTGTTCCAGGTCTTTCTTCCTCTGAACCGCATAGGTGTACTCTGGCGTAACCTGAACCGGTCACGGATTGACTTCCGGGTACTGAGTGACGCGCTTTCCCCTCTCCGGTCCCACTTTACGGCAGATCTGGGTGGGGTGGGGGCTGCGGGCGAAACCGTGCCTGACAAACTCTCCATCATCCTGGATAACGTCAGCAAAAATAAGGACGGCAAAACCGTTTTTTCCGGCCTGCGCGGAGAACTGGTTTTTCATCCCGGTAAACCTGTTTTGCTTGTCGGTGAAAACGGTGCCGGAAAAACCAGCCTGGTCAGATTGCTCAGCCTGGTTGACAGACCTGATGAAGGAACCATTACTTTCGTCCCGGATATCACGACAGCGCATTCAGGCGGCATTACTCCGCCCGATATTTCTGTTGTCACACAGTCATTTTCCCTTCTTAACGCCTCGCTGAAGGAAAACCTTGCCTATTTTCTTGGCGAATTCAGCGAGACAGAATTTACCGCGCTGGCACAGCGGCTGCACTTTCCTTACGGACCGGATTTCCTGGCTGGAGAAGGGGGACGCAATCTGTCTGGTGGTGAGCTGCAGAAGCTGAATATCATCACTGCACTCATGAAAAAGTCACACCTGCTGATAATGGATGAGCCAACATCTGCGCTCGACCATGACTCCGTGTCGGCCATCACTGAACTTATCCGGCAGTATCTGTTAACCGGACATGTCCTGATTGTGTCGCACGACCCAGGACTGCAGGCAGCGTTTCCGGACGCCTGCCTGCATGAAGTTAAAAAAGAGGCTCTCTTTCATCTCACGATCAGTAAACAGAAGGCAGGCTGATATGGATAACCAATTTTTTGCGCAGCATGAACTGGACACTTTCATCCGCAACGCATTTCAGAAGAAGCCGTATCTTTTTGATTACGCTGATGCATCCGGGCTTGTATGCTGGGACGACATTAACCACCTTCTGGAAAAAGATATTCTTGATTATCCGAGAGTTCGCCTGGCTAACGACAGTAACCCTGCCATACGTGGTTACAGGGGATTTGTCACTTACACGCTGAGCGTGACAGGAGAGAAGTCGCCACATGTAAACCGGTTCAATCTTCTCAAAAGCCTTCAGTCGGGCAGCACCCTCATTATCGATCGCTGTCAGGCATATTTCGAAAGCGTTCGGAAAGTCACTGATTACCTCAGTGCGCAGCTGCGGTGCAGGGCGACTGCCAATCTGTACTGCGCGTGGTCATCCACTCCGAGCTTTGGTCTCCATTTTGACAATCATGATGTTATCGCCGTCCAGATCGAAGGGGCAAAGATCTGGGATATCTATGCCCCAACGCATCCTTATCCCCTGCTGTCAGATAAAAGCTTTGACTTCACGCCACCGGCGGGTGACCCCATGATGACGCTCAGGGTTGAGCCCGGCCAGGCTGTCTATCTGCCCGCCGGCTACTGGCACAACGTGCGCACTGAAGGGGAACGCTCCCTGCACATCTCTTTTCCCGTGATCCGTCCACGCAAAATCGACGTCATCAAATCGGTTCTGGACTCCCTTTCCCGCTACCCCGAACTGCGCGAACCCGTTGCATTTATGAGCAGCGCCTCTGACAATGCTTCCCTGCGTGAGATGCTTACAGAGTGTCTTAAAGAAATTGATATTGATTTGTGGGAATCGGCTATTATCGAAGACTGCATGAAGCAGCGATACGTGAGTTTTAACCTGCCTGATATAAGGACCCGCGATGTCAGAAATTAAACTTAGTCAGGAAGAAAAGCAGCTTATACGGTCACGGCTGCAGTCCTACTGTGAAGATAACCTTGACTTCCAGCTCGAGCAGTTTGATGCGGAGTTTTTTACGGAATTTGTGATAAAAAACCTGGGGCCCCTGTTTTACAATGCCGGTATTGAAGAAGCGATCAGAACCCATCAGGCGTTCAGTGAACAGATACAGGAACACATGGATCTCAAGAGGATATTGTGAAAATTGGGGCAAATCTTCAGCTGATGCGTCAGGAGTGGTATAACGCCTTTTATTCCCTGGATCTCCCCCAGCTGGACTATCTGGAAGCTGACTGGTTCTTCTCCACTAACGGAGATAAGCTGATTTACAAGAAGCATCAGCTGCGCAAACTTACCCTCCTGAAGCAGGATAACCCGGCGGCGTTTCAGCAGACCCGTCGGGAAGAATATGACGTTGTCACCCGTGAACTCGGCGGGATAGCTTCAGTGAGCGGTATCGCGGAGGTTTCAACGCCGGAAGGACGTACACGGATCAGTTTTATTGAATGCTGGATAAAGATTAAAGGCTCGTGGAAGCTTCAGTTCCAGTCATTTGAAGCATCAGAGGACTGATATGCGGAGAGGAGGTCCAACCCTACGAGATCGTACGGTTGGCCCCCAAATCCCAGCAAGGAAAAAAGCCGATTAGTTATGTTGGTTATATGTAGGAACAGCCCGCATTTGGGTCGTGACGCAGACTTAGTGTTGTTGTACTCTTTGCCCTTTGGATGATTGATGGCAAAGATTGATGTGGTTTGTCCCCGTTGCTCTGAAACTCAGGGGGTTATCCGGAACGGCCATTCCAGTTCAGGGGCGCAGCTCTATCGCTGTAAGCAGTGCCTGAAGACCTTTCAGCTCGACTACCGTTACAACGGGGCGAAACCCGAAACCCATCAAACTATTGTTGATATGGCGATGAATGGCTCTGGATGCCGTGATACGTCCAGAGTGCTGCGGATAAGTCTTAACACCGTTCTCCGTCATCTAAAAAACTGGCACCGCATCAGGTAGCGCAAAACGTTGAGCCAGGCGCAGAAGTCGTTATCTGCTGTGAAGTGCAAAATGGCATGTGAATCGATCACGGTTTGGCATCAAGGTCGATCATGATTTGGCATCCATCTCCGATCACGAT
>NZ_CBFFRK010000180.1:0-6049 GCF_965644245.1 Erwinia sp. V71 | reverse complement strand
CGGCGTTATCAGGAGGCCGGATTGGCAGACAAACGCAGCAAAATGCTCACGATGTGGGTGACCGAAGATGAGCACCGCCGTCTGCTGGAACGCTGCGACGGTAAGCAGCTTGCAGTCTGGATGCGCCAGACGTGCCTGGACGAGAAGCCCGCCCGCGCCGGCAGACTTCCGTCGCTCTCGCCGGCGCTGCTGCGTCAGCTTGCCGGCATGGGTAACAACCTCAACCAGATTGCCCGGCAGGTTAACGGCGGTGGCGGAAGCGGACACGACCGCGTGCAGGTTGTCGCCGCGCTGATGGCCATCGATGCCGGACTTGAACGGCTGCGGCACGCCGTGCTGGAAAAGGGGGCAGAGGATGATCGTTAAGTTTCATCCCCGGGGGCGCGGCGGTGGTGCCGGGCCGGTGGATTATCTGCTGGGCAAAGACCGCCAGCGCGACGGTGCCAGCGTTCTGCAGGGGAAGCCGGAGGAAATCCGGGAGCTTATTGACGCCTCGCCCTACGCAAAAAAATACACCTCCGGCGTCCTGTCCTTTGCCGAACAGGACTTACCGCCCGGCCAGCGTGAAAAGCTGATGGCGAGCTTCGAGCGGGTTCTGATGCCCGGACTCGATAAAGACCAGTACAGCGTGCTGTGGGTTGAGCACCAGGACAAGGGACGGCTTGAGCTGAACTTCCTGATCCCGAACACGGAGCTGCTGACCGGCAGGCGTCTCCAGCCGTATTACGATCGCGCCGACCGTCCGCGCATCGATGCCTGGCAGACCATCGTGAACGGCAGGCTGGGGCTGCACGACCCGAACGCGCCGGAAAACCGGCGGGCGCTGGTCACGCCGTCCGCGCTGCCGGAAGCGAAGCAGGATGCCACCCAGGCGATTACGCGGGGTTTACTGGCCTTAGCCTCGTCCGGGGGGCTGAAAACCCGTCAGGACGTCACTGAGGCGCTGGAAAGCGCAGGTTTTGAGGTGGTGCGCACCACGAAAAGCAGCATCAGCATTGCCGACCCGGACGGGGGGCGAAACATCCGACTGAAGGGAGCCATCTATGAACAGTCTTTTAACGCTGGCGAAGGACTTAGAGCAGAAATCGAAAGCGCAGCAGCAGAGTACCGGCGAGATGCTGAAAGCCGCATTCAGCGAGCACGAGCAGTCTGTCAGAGCGGAACTGAGCGAAAGCGAGAAGAGAATCAGCGCCGCCATCCTCGACCACGACCGGAAGCTGTCCTCAGCCATGAGCCAGCGTACGAAAGGGATGCTGCGCATGGTCAGCCAGACGTGGCTGACCATCGTCCTGGTTTCCGTGCTGCTGATCGCCTCGAGCGCGGGCATTCTGTGGTGGCAGAGCCAGCAGATACTCGACAACTACACGATCATCCGGGAGCAGAAGAGCACGCAGGCGATGCTGTCGGAGCGGAACAGCGGCGTGCAGCTTTCGACCTGCGGCGAGCAGAGACGCCGCTGCGTGAGGGTGAGCCCGGAAGCGGGACGGTTCGGAGAGGATTCGAGCTGGATGATACTGGCGGGGAAATAGCACATGACGGAACTGGAAAAACAGTTGCTGAGCGCATTAGAGCAGCTACAGCAGGACTACTCGAAAAGGCTGGACGAGTGGGAGAGCGCCTTCGCGGAATGGCGGACGATGTCTGGTCTTATGCAACGGGAGAACGCGGCGCTGAGCGAGCGCGTCACGGGCTTGAGCAGGCAGGTGCAGAGTTTGAGCGATCAGCTGCGCCGGTTGTCGTGAGATTAAATGGCATCGAGGCATACCGGGAGCAGGAGCGCGCGGCGCAGCACCAGAAAGCGCTGGAGCTGGAACGGTCGCAGCGCCAGAAAACGTACGATGGCCCGTCGCTGGGTTAAAAGTCGTTATGTGGCTGACCATAAAACGAGGGAAAATTAATGAAGCCGGATGAACTTTATGAACACGCAGTCTCTCTTCTTGCCCGCAAGGACTACAGCAACGGTGAAATGCGCAGGGCTTTACACCATATGACAGATGACGGGATGACTGTGGAAACTGTCATTGCCCGTCTTCGTGACAGCGACTATCTGAACGATCAGCGTATTGCTGAAAATATGGTGTCCCGTTTTTTGCGAAAACAGTATGGTCCGACCCGAATCAGGCAGGAGCTTCGACAGAAAGGTATCGATCAGGAGGTGACTGAAAAGACAATCAAAGACTGTGATATGGACTGGTTTCAGATGGCATCAGACTGCCGGATTAAAAAATTTGGTGATGAGTATCCTTCCGATTCCAGAGAGAAAGGGCGTCAGATACGATTCCTGCAAAGTCGCGGATTTTCGATGGATATGATCATCGAAGCCATCACACCACAGGAAGACTGACGCTTACGCTTCATTTCTTTATTTTCAGTGTGTCAGCTTGTTAAGCGTGATCGGAATATCAACGATAAGTGGCGTTTCCTGCTTTGCCTCCTCGCTGATTGCCTGTCGTTTTATCAAAGTCAGAAAGTGCGGCGATACCGTCCATCGCCCACCTGTTTCGGAGTGTACGGACACTGTTTTTTTGTTGAGACGGATGATGATTCCTGTGACTTCTTTCTGATCATTACCGGTGAAGCGTACCACGTCACCCAGCCGGAATTGCGTCATATTCTGCTGTGCACGTTGTTGTTGCAGGATCCGGAGACGTTCGACAATACACTGATTCAGTGCGCGCAGTTCGCTTTCGCTCAGGGTACTGACGAGTTCCTGGATATTACGCGGTTTTTGATTTGGTCTGCCGCCATTTTTTGGATTACGGGACATGAAGTTTTAGCCATCTGGTGACAAATGTTACCCGAAATTTTACCACAGCCACTGTTATGCATAGTCATGCAGACGCGCAGAAATCATCAGGGGCGTTTTGCGAGGATCCGGACAGGGAAAAGTGCCGGAAACGACCCTTTCGCCGCAGAAGCGCGCTGAGGGCCTCTCAGGGGGTGCGGGCAAGAGATGTTATGGTAAATAGGTGTGATACACCGACTGTAAAAATAAAGGGATACGTATGAAAATCGAGATCTGCGGGGATTCGGATATTCCGGATCTAGCGAGAGTTTTTGTCGAAATGGAATCCTATTACTTTGGGAGTGAGGCTGCCAGCTATGACGAAATGCTCTCTTATCTGACCAACCGTGTTTTCTCCGCCTATTCGGGTGTGACCGTTCTGGGGGCATGGAAAGACGGAGAGCTCGTCGGGTTTGCCACGTTTACGCTGATGTTCCCTGCGCCAAAGTGCTCCGGGCAGGCGTACATGAAAGATCTCTTCACATCAGCGGCGGTGAGAGGCCAGGGGGTCGGTAAATCACTCATGCGATTTATCGCGACTTTCGCAGTTGAACATGGCTGCACACGTTTTGACTGGACTGCTGAAACAACCAACCCGAAAGCTGCCGAATTTTACTTGTCACTTGGAGCTTCTATGGTCGAAGAAAAGCAGTATTTCCGATTAGAACATCAGAATTTAGCGGCGTTTGTTATGCAGAACGCACATTCCTAAATCCCATTCTGCCGGCTCAACGGCACTACGTGTCCGGTAAATGCGAGTGACCGGCAGGGTCTCGTGAGAAAGAGCGGAATCTCTACTCAATGTACTGGCTGAAACGCAGAAGGTATCCATCCGGATCCTGCACGAGAAATTCTCTCTGGCAGGCGATTGTTTCGCCGGTGTTGTAATGGTTATCGCTGAGACCCCGATACAGCGTTATGCCATGCGCATTTAAACGGGCGAATATCTGTTCAATGTCGTCCACTTCTATTTGGAAATTTACGCCGCGTCCCAGCGGTCTGGTGAGTTCTGCCGTATTCCACGCTCCTGGATGATACTGCTCAAGCATTAGTTGCGCTTCGCCAAGGTTGATATAGGCAAACTCCGGCTCTGTGCGCCTGATCATGATGCTGAATCCAAGCACATCGGTATAGAAGCTAAGGGAAGCGGGAAGATCTGTTACGGTCAGCTCGGGAACCATGCGGTTCCAGTAGGGTTCGTTCATGTCAGTCATTTTTTCATCCTCTTTTGACTGACGCAGCATACACCAGATGGCTTGTGCGGGGTTCGTGGCCGGGATGTTATGGTAAATCAGGATAAAAAAGAGAGGTGTTTATGGCATTGCAGCATATGAGGATAGCTAGACCTGTTAGCGCACTCAGCAAAAGCTGTGAAATGTACTGTAACGGGCTTGGGTTAGAAAAAATCGGTGCTTTTACAGATCACGATGGATTCAGCGGATACATGTTAGGACTGAATGGCTTGTCCTGGCACCTTGAGTTTACCCAGTGCCATGATCATCCGGTGCTACCTTCACCCTCAAATGAAGATCTCCTGGTTCTGTACATTCCTGAGAAAGACAGTTGGCGAACCACCTGTGAAAATATGGATGATGCTGGTTTCGCTAGAGTTAAATCATTCAATCCCTACTGGGATCGCGATGGTGTTACCTTCGAGGATATGGATGGATACAGAGTTGTTATCCAAAACATGCACTGGGGCAAGCTCTGAGTCTCAGTTCGTGGCCGGGATGTTATGGTGAAAATGTGCAACCAGCATGTTCAATCTGTTTCAGGAGGCAGATTTTGTCCTTACGGAAAATATGTTTTTTGTACTGTGTTCTGTTAAGTCATTCGGCGTTATGGAATAGTGGTTCCGGCAACACTGGTGGTGTCGAGTCTTCATAGCGCAGCCAGTTCTGCCACTGATTATGAATCCGTAGTTCAATCAGGGCTATTTCACGGTCAGTAGCTTTAACTCCCCGGATGGTGCCTTCCCGCCAGTCTACATCCGTAGCATGTGATGCCGTCTCAATCAGAACGTCCCACGCCTTGTTTTCTGCCTCAAAAGCATCAAGGGTCTGGTTATCCTGTTTGGCTGAAATACGCTGACGTGCCATGCTTACATACTTCGCTTCAACAGACTCAACTGCATCACGTTTAGTGCCCATACAATCATTCATATCAATCGTCGTCTGCTGGGGGTTGTCAGGGCAAGCTATCTCAAAAGTTTCGGCATTATCCTTCAGTACACTGCTTGGCAGCGGAGCCTCGGCATAACTGTGTAAGCCGTATCCTAATAAAATAGCTAGCGTGATTAGTCGATAGTGTAGTTGAGTCATTGTAGGAACTTATTAAACGTCATGGATGCATTAACAGTAACCCGACTGGAAGGTAAATAACATTCAGTATGAGTATGAGGTTGGATCTTAACTGTTAAAAAAAATTCCAATAAAAACCTAATGCCCCCGTGGTGGGTATATAAAAATCACGGGGAGCGTAGCGACCTTCGTCTAGCTCTTTTCTTGTTTTTCTCACCCTGCAAAAGGTTTGATTGTGTGGGTGTAGTGTCAGACCTTCGCAATCACACTTCACCGCTTGCTGCTGCCTTGTTCGCTCATTTTATCAGGTGCCAGTTATCGTACTGCGAGACGGGGTAGAGCTTAACTCTTTCGCGGTTAAGTTACGTACCCACCGTTTGCCTGTTTATCCTGCCGGAGTCCGGGGCGTAGACCTGAGCGTCCAAGGTGCAGATATGATTTTAATGTCGTTGAATGGTATTAAGCTGGTAGTGACATGGCTAGCCAGCCCTGCTAGGATTAGATTGCGACGTCTGATTCCCAGCAGGTATCTGCACGAATTAGAGTACCGAAGCCCTGTGATTATGTCACGGGGCTTTTGTACATCTGGGGCTTGAAAATTTCATTATCCCTCCAGCTATATCTCTGCAACGACCGCCGCAGTCTCACGACAGGAGCGTAGCTACCGAGTGAGGGAGGAGGCGTCATTTCATCCTTATCTGTATGTTGCACTTACGCCCCGTAGCCTCATTTTCCCCTGCCACATGAAGCACTTTCCTGAATTCCCACTTCGATTTACCATCTTAAGCCAGTATACACTCCGCTAGCGCTACGTGACTGGTTCAGGGCTGCGCCCCGAAACCCGCTAAAAGCCACTGACGCGCCTGCGGCTTGTCCAACACCGCGCCGACCGGGAAAAGATTTCCCGCCCGTCCCGGCGTTATCAGGAGGCCGGATTGGCAGACAAACGCAGCAAAATGCTCAC